>NZ_DBNGVP010000164.1:0-140739 GCF_057119385.1 Archangium sp.
CGTCCTGGGTACGAAAGGCCTGAGTAACTGGCAGCCGCACTCCTTGGAGGGGGTGCCCACGCAAGGTCACCGTCACCTGCTCGGAGCTGGGGAGTGATGTCGGGGGTGCAGTATGTGGACGCCGTCCTGCCCCGGGGCAAGTCGGCCGCGGATATTCCCGCCGAGGACAAGGTGGGCGACATGCTCCAGGAGGCCGTCACCCGTGCCGCCAGGAAGTGGGGGCCTCATCTGCTCTCGAACAACGAGCTCGTTGCCATCGAAAGGGCCGAGAAGCAGGGCAAATACTGGCTGGCCCGCCTGTTGGAGCGCGAGGCCCGGGGGCGCTTCGTGGAGAACGAGGTCAGCCGTCAGTTCAAGCACCTCTACAACTTCAGCCGGAACAAGGGCGTCGATGTGGAAGTCCCGGGAGGCTTCAAGTACGAGATTCTCTCGGGGACGGAGGCGAATCTGGCGCGGCATGGCCGGCGCATGGCGGGCGAGTTCTTCCGGATGCTCACCTTCTGAAGAGGGCGATGGATGCTCTACAACAAGGTCTTCTACGAGGACCGGGTCATCGAGAACGAGCGGCTGGAGCTGACAGACAAGGGGTCGCTCTACTTCCTTGGCTCCAACGTGACGTTCCGCAACTGTACCCTCGTCCTGAAGGTCTCCGGCGGGAACCTGATCTTCGACCAGGACACGCGGTTCATCGACTGCACCTTCGAGGTGAAGCAGGAGTTGAAGAACCACCAGCAATGGGTGTTCGCCTCCCTGAAGGGATGCCGGTTCAAGGGGCGGCTATCAGGTTGCGATTTCGGGCACTGGCCTGGCTACTCGGAGAGGGCGGGGCACGGGGGCATCGAGGACTGTGATTTCTCCGAGGCCCGCATGGACGGCTGCCGCATCATGGGCTGTGACCCCGCCACCCTCCGGTTTCCCAAGTGGCCCTGCTTCACCATCTTGGACCCTATCGCGCGAGCCCCTGCGCTGCGTGGCGTCAAATGGCCAGGCGTCCATGGAGATATCCTCCCGGATACGCTCCTCAAGAATCCACCGGCGACCCGGGCACTGACCTACTACGCTCCCGCCTCCGCCAGGCTGCTCGAGACGACCCCCGAAGAGCTTCGCGCCGTCATCGAGAAGTTCGACTGCATCGTCTACTGATGGAGCCCTGCCGTGTGCGTGCGCCGGGCGCTCCGGAACGGGTGTCACTCGTCGTCAATTACGAGCGGGCTTACATGTGCCTACATTCAGGGGACGCTTCACTCGTAGCCGACTGCGAGTGAGGGGTCTCCATCCGGGTGGAAGCCGGCCGCATCCGTCCGGAAAGCTCTTGTGTTCAAGCGGGGTTGGGCGTGTTGGGGCTGGCGCTCTAAGATGCCGGACCGCATGGCCCCCCCGAACCGCCGCTCCTCCCGCAGGTCCCCTTCCGACGAGCCGCAGCAGGCTCCGCAGGACAGCACCCGCATCAAGTCCGCCAGCGCGGTGCGCCGCAATGCGCCCCGAGACGAGGAGTACGGCGCCGCCGAGGACGAGGCGTACCCGCCCGACGAGGACACGGGCGATCAGGGCTACGACGACGAGGGCACCCCGACGCCCGGCGTGGAGGATGACGACAACCCGGACGCCACGCGCGCCGGTCCGCCCCTGACGCTGGAGATCCTCGAGGGCCCGGATCAGGGCCGGAAGAAGCGCTTCCGGAGCGTCCGCATGGTCATCGGACGGGGACAGGACTGCGATCTCATGCTCCTGGACCAGTCCGTATCGCGCCGCCACGTGGAGCTGGTGTACGGCGGCGAGAGCGGCGTGATGCTGCGCGACCTCGTCAGCGGCAACGGCACCCGCGTGAATGACGAGCGCGTGGACGAGTGCAAGCTCAAGCACAACGACGTCATCGCCATCGGCCGCACGAGGATTCGCCTCATCGACGAGCAGGAGGCCGTCCGGCAGATGCGCCTCGCCGCCGAGGAGGCCGAGCGCAAGGAGAAGGAAGAGGCCGAGCGTCAGGCCAAGGAAGCGGAGGAGGCCGCGAAGAAGGCCGCCGAGGCCGGGGCCGCCGGGACCGCGGGTGACGCTGGCGCCACCCCCGAGGGCGCGGAGCCCGACGCCGAGCGCGACAAGAAGACGCAGGTGCGCGACATCCGGGACATTCCGCGCCGCAGCCCGCCCCCGCGCACCAACCTGGGCCTGCTGGCCGCCGCCGCGCTGGTGCTGCTGATCGCCCTCATCGGAGGTGGCGTGCTCTTCATCAAGCGGGGCCCGCCGCCCCCTCCGCCGCCCAACCCGAAGGAGGTGCTCGCCCAGGACCTCATGCAGCAGGCGCGCGCCGCCTTCCGCAATGGCGACTACGCCCAGGCGGTGAAGCTGGCCGAGGAGGCCGAGGCCACCTTTCCGGGCATCCCCACCCATGGCTTCCTGCAGACGGCGCGCGCGGAGCTGGCCATCGTGCAGGCCTTCGAGCAGGTGCGCCAGCTGGCCGGCGAGAACAGGTTCGAGGAGGCCCGCGCGCTGCTCTCCAAGACGCCGCACGGCACCGTGAAGACGGAGGAGATGCGCGAGAAGCTCGACGCCGAGCTGGCCACGGCGGAGGTCGCCTGGCGGGTGAAGCAGGTGGAGATGGCGCTGGATGCCCGGGACGTGGAAGGGGCCCGCGCGCTCATCCGTCAGCTCCCCATCGAGCGCCAGCCGCTCTACCTGAGCAAGCTGGAGGAGCTGGAGGCGCTGATCGCCCAGGAGGACCGGGACGCTGCCGCCCAGGATCGCGCCGCGAGGGCCGCCGCGGCCCGCCGCGCCAAGGAGCAGCGCGAGGCCTTCATCGCCGCCGCCTTCTCCCCGGTGGAGCAGCGCTTCAACGCGGGGGACTACTCGCGCGCGGCGCTCGAGTGCGACCGGGTCATCGACGCCCACTCGGATGACAAGGAGATCCGCGACCGGGCGAAGCTGCTCAAGAAGCTGCTGCCCCAGTTCGCGCGCGTCTACCAGGACGCCCAGCGCAAGGTGCAGGCCAACGCCCTGGAGTCCGCGGCCCGTCCGCTGCGCTCGGCGGCCGAGCTGTACCGGCAGATCGGCTTCAAGGGGCCCGTGGGCGACACGCTCAACGGCCAGCTCGCCGCCTCCGCCGTCGTCGCGGGCAAGGCCGCCCTGGCGCGCGGCGACCTGGCCAACGCCAACGGCTTCTTCAACGACGCCCTGCGCCTGAGCCCGGAGGACGAGAAGGCCCAGGCGGGACTGGCATCCGTCCAGGCGAAGTTGAATGACGTGTTCAGGCAGGCCTACCTCATCAAGGACCGGGAGCCCGAGGAGGCGACGGAGAAGTTCCGGCTCGTCTTCCAGCTCGCGTCCGAGGGCTCCGAGCTGAAGACGAAGGCGGAGACACAACTCCTGGCGCTCGAACAGTAGGGAGTGGGGTAGGGTCGGTGTCCATGGTTCGTGGAGGACAGGGATGAACGAGTCATCATTGCGGGAACTGGGGCTGGACCTGCTGGAGGACCGCCAGTTCGAGCGGGCGCTCGCGGTGTTCGCGGAGGCGGTGCGCCGGCTCCCGGCGGATCACCGCTCGCGGATGCTGGCGGCGCGGTGTCTGGCGGAGCTGGGAGAGCGGGAGCGGGCGGTCACCGTCTACCACGCCTGCGCCGAGGGGCTGTTGCGGCGCGACTACCTGTTGTCCGCGATGGCGGCGTGCAAGCTGGGGTTGGAGCTGGCGCCCCAGGAGCGGCGGCTGAAGGACACGCTGGTGCGGCTGCACGCTCGAGCGGCGCGCAATGTGACGGGACGGGCCTCGGTGCCTCCGCCGCTGCCGCCGGAGACGCTCTATGACGGCAAGGTGGACACGGACCTGATGGGGTTGTCCGGCGAGGAGCTGAGCGACCGGGCCATCGAGGTGCTCGCCGCGCCGGATCCGGGAGGCACGGCCAACCCGAATGATCGGCCGCCGCTGCCGCTCTTCGCGGACCTGGAGCGTGACGCGTTCATCGACCTGGTGGGCCGCATGGGCTACCGCTCCATCAAGCCCGAGGAGGTGGTGAGCCGCGAGGGCGAGGCCACGGACCGGCTGCACGTCATCGTCGCCGGCAAGGCCGAGGTGACGCGGCAGGCGGAGGGCGAGGAGCGGACGCTGGGCTTCCTCGGGGGCGGCTCCATCTTCGGAGAGCTGTCGCTGCTCACGGGCGCGCTGACCACGGCCAGCATCACCGCGGTGTCGGACATCGAGGTGTTCGAGATCCGCCGCGAGCACCTGAACGCGGTGGCCAAGAGCTTCCCGTCGATGCCGCAGGTGCTGGCCACCTTCGCTCAGAAGCGCATGGAGCGGAACGTGATGGCGACCTCGCCGCTGTTCCAGCCCATGCCCGAGTCCGAGCGGACCGCGCTCCTGCAGCGCTTCACCTTCCGGGCCCTGCAGCCCGGGGAGAAGGTGCTGGTGGAGGGCGAGCACTCGCCGGGCCTCTTCCTGGTGCTGGCGGGCGAGCTGGTGGTGCAGAAGGAGGATCCGGCGGGAGGCACGGTGCGCCTGGGCGTGCTGCGCGAGGGGGAGGTGGCGGGGGAGATCTCCCTGCTCACGGGCCTGCGCGCGACGGCCACGGTGGTGTCGGCGCGCAAGACGGCGACGTTCTTCCTCGAGCGCGCGGCGTTCCACGAGCTGGTGAAGACGTATCCGCACATCAAGAAGTACCTGGAGCAGCTCTCGGATCGCCGGCTGAAGCAGATTGGCGAGGCGTTGCGGCCCGCGGAGATCATCGACGCGGACGAGCTGCTGACGGACGGCGGCGCATGATGACGTTGTCGAGAGGGCAGGTACTGGGAGTGGTGCTGGGGCTGGTGGCGGCGGGGGCGGTGCTGGCCTTCTGGCCTCGGGAAGAGCCCGGGGTGAAGGAGGCCATCACGCGCAAGGTGGTGCAGATGACCGACGCCGCCGAGCGCAAGGACATGGCCGAGCTGATGGAGGGCGTGGCCGAGAACTTCCAGACGGGCGAGGGGTGGGACAAGCGTCAGGTGAAGAGCGTGCTGCTGGGGCAGGTGCTCCGGGGCAACTGGGTCCGCATCTTCGTGAAGGACCTGAACGTCACCGAGGTGAACCCGAGCCGCGGTGAGGTGCAGATGAAGATCATCTTCGGACGCTCGGAGACGGATCAGCTCGAGACGCTGGCGCAGGAGAGCGTGCTGAGCGCCTACCTGATCGAGGGCACATTCGAGAAGCAGGACGACGGCGAGTGGCGCATCGTGCAGGCGAAGCACCGCTCCCTGAGCCCCACCGAGCTGTTCTGAAATCCTCTCCCTCGCCCTCCGGGAGAGGGTCGGGGTGAGGGTGCCACGGGCCCCTGGTCGAGCCCGTGCCCCTACTGCAGCAGCGCGTCCGTCTCGGTCTTCCAGGCCTTGGCCATGGCGGGCTGGCCCTCGGAGGCCAGGCGCTTCTCCACATTGGTGGCCTTGGCCTTCAGTGCCTCGACGGGCGTCCCGTTCAACTGGGCGCGGCTCAACCCGAAGAAGTAGTGCTGGCAGCCCTTGGCGAACTCGCCCTTGGCGAAGAGCAGCTCACCCATGGCCTCGTATGCCTCGGGCATGGCGCCCATGCCGTTCTCCGGAGCCACCTCGGTGAGCAGCGGCCGGGCCGCGTCGTAGTCCTTGCGCGCCAGCAGCAGCGCGGCCTTGGCGTACTGCGCACGCGCCATGCCCACGCCCTTCACCGCCAGTGCCCGGTCGTACGCCGCCATCGCGTCCTCCGAGCGCGCCAGTGCCTCCATCACCTGGCCCCGCGCCAGCCAGTACCGGTCATCCCGATCCAGGGCGGCCACCGTCTTCCCCTCGGGGGCCGGCACCTGCACGTCGCGGAAGACGTTCTCGTAGCCGTCCAGCAGCGCCAGGGCGCCCTCGCCATCCCCCGCTTGCTGCAGCGCCTTCGCGCCATCCAGGTAGAGCAGGGTGGCCGTGCGCCGCTTCGCCACCGCTTCCTGGAAGGCCGTGCGCGCGCCCGCGTCCTTCTTCATCGCCAGCGCCCGCGCGCGGATGAACAGCGCATGGTGCTCTTCCGGCGACGCGGCGAGTGCCTCCCCGGCATCCTTCAGCGCCTCGTCCGTGTTCCCTCCCGTCAGCGCCAGCGCGGCCCGCACCGTCAGCGCCCGGGCCTTCAGTGCCGGGGAGAGCTCGGCCTCGCGCGCCAGCACGTCCGACACCGTCTTCGCCGCCTCCTCCCGCCCCGTGCCCTGGTACAGCCGGGCGAGTGCCAGCGAGAGCCGTGCGCGCAGGTGCTCCGGGTTGGCGGCCGTGGCCTTCTTCAGCGCCTCGGCGGCCTGGCCGTACATGCCCTCGTCCATCAGCGCCTCTCCGTGGGCCACCGGGTAGCGCGGCTCCCTCCACGCCGCCTCACTGGCCCGCGCGAAGGCCTGCCGCGCATCCGACAGCCGTCCGCGCGCCCGCAGCGCCTGCGCCTCGGCCAGCGCCAGCTTCGGGCTCTTGGCGCCCTGCGTCTTCAAGTCCTCCAGGTACTTCTCCGCCTCCGCCGCCTTCCCCTCGGCCAGCAGCACCATCGCCCGCGTGCCGTAGCGCTCGCCCGAGCGCGAGTCCAGGGCCTCGGCGCGCGCCAGTTGCTCGCGGGCCTTCGCCTCGGCCTCCGGCTGGCGGTACTCCAGCCACAGCCGCATGTTCACGTCCGCCGCCAGCGCCCGGGCATCCTTCGCGTCCGGCTCCACCTGGAAGAGGGCCTCCAGCTCCTCCAGCGCCTTGCGCAGGTCCGCCGGGTTGTCACGCTGGGCCTGCGTCCGCGCCGCCTTCATCCGCGCGTCCACCTGCTGGCGCACCTGTCCCCGGTGCACCACGTACGTCACCGCGCCCGCCAGCATCACCGCCACCACGCCCAGCTGCACCAGCGCGCCCGGCAGGCTCTCCCGCCTCCTCCCGTCCCGCGGTCCGCCGGGGCTTCCATTCGTCGGGGTCATGGAGGCTGCCTCCTGAAATTTGAATGGTTTCAGACGTTTATGGATGAGACGATGGGGTCGGCCGTAGATAGGCACGGCACCCCGAAGCGTCAACGCGGGGCACCCATCCGGGGCGGCGCGTGTGCCGCGGGGAGGACATCATGGCGCTCTACACCACCATCGACGCGGAGGCTTTCAGCCGGCTGGCGGAGGCCTACGGACTCGGCACGGTGCGCGAGTTCATCGGCATCCCCCAGGGCTCCATCAACTCCAACTACCGGCTGGTGACGGCCTCGGGCCGCTTCTTCGTGCGGCACACCACGGTGCGCTCGGCGGAGGTGCTGCGCTTCGAGGCGGAGCTGCTCGCGCTGCTCCACGAGTCCCACTGCCCCGCGCCGCGGCTCCTCCTCACGCGCGAGGGCGCTCCCTTCCTGGAGATGGAGGGGGGCCGGGTGAGTGTCTTCGCGTGGCTGGCGGGCGAGGAGCTCACCCGCGCGCAGCTCACCCCGGAGCACCTGGAGTCGCTGGGCCTGGAGCTGGGCAAGCTGCACCGCGTCACCCTGTCTTTCAGCGGCTCGCGCCCCAACCCCTACGGCCCGGAGGTGGTGGGCGGCTGGCTGGAGGAGCTCGAGCGCCACCCGGACGCGGAGCTGTCCGCCATCGCCGGAGAGCTGCGGGGCTACCTGGCCCGGGCCGAGGCGGCGCGCGGAGGCCTGGAGCCGCGCGGCATCATCCACGCGGACCTCTTCATGGACAACGTGAAGTGGCTGGGGGACCGGGTGAGCGCCTTCTTCGACTTCGAGATGGCGTGCCGGGACTTCTACGCGCTGGACGTGGCCATCACCCTCAACGCGTGGTGCTTCGACAATGGCGCCTACCGGCCGGAGCTGTGCCGGGCGCTGCTGCGCGGCTACCAGGTGGAGCGCTCCCTGGTGCCGGTGGAGCGCGAGAGCCTCTTCGGCCACGCGCTCTTCGGTGCGGTGCGTTACACCGCCAGCCGCATCCGGGATTTCCACCTGTCCGGGCTGCCGCCTGACAAATTGGCACCGAAGGACTTCCGCACCTACCTGGCCCGGGCCCGCACCCTGGCGCACATGGGGCCCGAGGGCCTGCGCGCGCTCGTCGGTGTCTGAGCGCGCGGGCCGGGCCTACCGGCTCAGAAGCCGGTGACGATGCGCCACTTCCCGTCCTCCTTCTGGAGCACCATCTGCTCCAGCTCGGAGTCGCGCTGGGGCTTGTCCAGCAGCCCCGGCGCCCGCCACGTGGCGTTCCAGTAGTAGATGACGGTGGCCACGCCGTTCTGCTTCACGTCCACCTTGCGGATGTCCATGGTCACCCGGGGCGAGTCAATCCGGGCGAAGAGGGCGGGGAGCGCCTGGGGCAGGTTGTCATAGGTGAGATCGTCCGACGGGTCCTCGGTGCCGGCGTTGTCCCGGAAGGACTTGGAGACGAGCTCCTGGAGGGCCTTGGCATCCCGGGCCTCGAGGGCCGCGCGGAAGCGCTCCATCACGTTGATGATGGCGCGGTTGTCTTCGGTGTCGGCGATCTGCGTGCCGGGAATGTTGCGGGGGGTGCAGGCGGCGAACACCAGCAGGGCACAGACGAGCAACGGACGGACATTCATGGTCGTGGAGTCTCCGTGAGGGGCAACCGCGCACGGGAAGGTGCATTCCCCGTGCCGGGAGCGAGGGGATTGAAGCCGGGTGGCTGGCGCGTCTATCGGAAAGCGTCGCGGGGCACCAGGGGGCCCCCGAAGTGGCGGTCCTCGAAGTCACAGCGCTCGGCCCACTCGGAGGTGACGGCGCGGAAGGCGGGGCCGTAGTCGGGCAGGGCGCCCACCTCGTGGCGGACGGTGCCGCAGTCCCCGGCCAGGTAGGCCGCCTGCACCCGGAGGCGGAGGGCCTCGCGGCGCAGGGCATCGGGCAGCTCGCCCTCCAGGGCCCGGGAGAGGTGGGGCAGGGCGTCCACGGGCGCGTCCACCTGGAGCAGGCGCCGGCCGAGGAGGTAGTTCAGGTAGGGGTCCTTCGGGGTGCCCTCCAGGGCGGTGGCGAGCCGCAACAGGCGCAGCTCCTCCTGTGTCTCCTGGAAGTAGGAGCGGATGGGGCCGGCGCGGGACTCGGACTCGAGCGCGGCGAGCTTCACCTGGGCGGTGCGCGTCACCTCCGGGCTGGGGGCGAGCGCGAGCACCCGCTCGAGGAAGGCCCGTGCCTGCTCCTTGTTCCCCCGCCGTGACACCGTGTCCGCCTGGGCCAGGGCCACCTCCGCCTCCAGCGAGGGCTGGCCCTTCACCTGCTCGGCGAGCGCGGCCAGCACCTGGGAGGCCTCGTCCGGCCGCTCCAGCCTGTCCAGCGCGGTGGCCTGGCCCAGCAGGAAGGAGGGCTCCTGGGGCTGGAGGCGGGCGGCGCGCTGGTACAGCTCGAGGGCCTGCTGCGGCTCGCTGGCGAGGAAGTCCCGGGCCTCCTCCTGGAGGAGGGCCACCTCGCGGGCACAGGCGCGGGAGAAGAGGCTGCCGGTGCGGAAGCGCTGGAAGGCGCGGCTCACCGTGGCCTCGTCCAGGGGCAGCGAGTCCAGGAACGTCTCCCACTCGGTGGCGAGCGCGTCCAGGGGGCGGCCGTAGGCGGCCTGGAAGTCGGCGTGGGCGTAGAGGGCGCGCAGCTTGTCCGGGCCGTAGGTGTCGGCGAGGTAGCGCAGGAAGGAGCCCACCAGCGTGTACGCGCGGGCGGGGGCGGACTGGTAGAAGCCCTCGGGGCCCACCAGCTTGCGGATGTCCGGGGCCAGCTTCTGCCGGCGCATGCCCGCGGCCCACTGGTGCAGGGTGAGATCTCCCTGGACGGCGTTGTCCGCGCCCACCGCCATGCCCTCGATGACGCCCATGAGGGGCCACACGCCCAGCCGGGTGGTGACGCGGAAGGGCGCGCTGCCCGCCGGGGCCGCCATCACGTGCGCCAGTTCGTGCTTGAGGACGGAGTGGGGGAACTCGCGTCCGTTGATGTGCAGCTCCAGGCGCCAGGGCTTGGCGAACTGGGTGCGGCCCGCGCCCACCAGCGCCTGCTTCTCCTCGTCCGAGCGGTACAGCCACACGCGGATGCGGCCCTCGGGGGCGGCGCCGAGGAAGCGCGCGAGCTGGGCGTAGCGGAACTCGATGTCCCGCGCCATCCGCTCCACCTTCTCGCGGGGCAGGCCCCGGGGGTAGACGAGCTGGACGTGCTCCGTGTCGCGCACCCCGCCGAGCCGCGCCAGCAGGGCCTCGTCCGTCATCCGCAGGCCCAGGTCCGTGCCATGCGCCTCCAGGAGGATGATGGGGACGAGCACCCCGCCGAGCAGCACGAGCGCCCCGGCGCGCAGGCGGGGGCGGCGCAGGCGGGCCTCGGGCACGTCCAGGCAGAGCACGGTGAGCGCGAGGAGGGCGAGGGAGAGGAGCAGCGTCTCCAGCCGGAACCAGAGGAGGGCGGAGGAGATGGAGAGCGCCTCGTCATAGAGGGGCCCCGGCATGTGCCCGAGGAAGTGGTTGAAGGCGTAGACCTGGGGCCCGAAGACGAGCGGCCAGGCGGTGGGCACCGCCGAGAGGAGGAAGAGCCCCAGGTAGAGGAGGACGGCGCGGCCCCAGCGGCGGGTGGCGAAGCCGCAGAAGACACCGGCGACGGCGGACAGCACCGCCGAGGGGACGGTGAGCAGGGGGTAGAAGCCCACCAGGGAGAAGGGGTCGCACCGGGTGCCGACCAGGGCGTACAGGGTGGCCGCGAGGAAGGGCGGCACCAGGACGGCCAGGTCGAGGAGCAGGGCGGGGGCCAGGGCCCTCCAGGCCATGCGGCCGGGGGTGTCCTGGCGCGGTGCGTCCGGAGCCTGCCCGGGAGCCTGTCCGGCGAGCAGGCGGCGCTCCTGGTGCACCGCGGCGATGCCCACCCCACCCCCGAGCAGACCCACGGCGATGGAGAGGGTGAGGCCCAGCTCGAAGCCGGGCACCCCGAAGAGGGGGAGGAACACGAGGGCCGAGCCGCCAGCCGCCAGGGCCCCGGCGAGCACCAGCACCGGGGGGCGCCGGAGCAGCTCTGTGGCACGGAAGAGGACTTGCCGCATGGCCTTCTCCTATACTCCCCCCAGCATGGCCGAACAGAAGACAAGCGCCGAAATCCGCCAACACACTCGAGCGCCCATCGAGTTGAAGGTGGACTACAAGAAGCTCAACTCGTTCTTCGCGGACTACACGAAGAACATCTCGAAGGGTGGCACCTTCATCAAGACGAAGAAGCCGCTGCCCATCGGGACGCGCTTCCTCTTCAAGCTCACCGTGCCCCAGCGCGAGGCGCCCTTCGAGCTGCTCGGCGAGGTCGTCTGGTCCAAGGGCGACGCCGAGGAGCCCGGCATGGGCATCCGCTTCATCTACAACGACGACCGCCAGCGCGGCGAGTTCGAGGGCGTGGTGGAGCGGTTGATGGCGGACAGCCTCGGCACGCAGCTGACGGAGAAGCTGCTCAACAAGCAGCTCCACCAGGGTTGAGCCGGCGCTGGCCGCGCGGGCCGTGGGCCGTGCTGCTGTTGCTGATGGCCTGGGAGGCTCCCGAGGCCAGGGACAAGCCATCCCCGCCAGTGGGTAGGGGCCGGAAGGTGTTGGACGTGGATGCGAAGGAATACGTAGGAGCCACGCTGCCGAGGGCCTGGGTGCTGCTCGAGGACGCCGCGGGCGGTGTGCACCGGGTGGACGTGGAGGTGGCCGCCACGCCGGAGTCGCGCACGCGCGGGCTGATGTGGCGCCAGGAACTGCCCGCCGGGCAGGGCATGCTCTTCATCTTCCCGGAGGAAGAGGTCCAGAGCTTCTGGATGCGCAACACGCTCATCCCGCTGGACATGATCTTCATCGACTCGGCGGGGAAGATCGTCGGCATCGTCGAGAACGCCCAGCCGCGTACGCTCACCTCGCGCTCGGTGGGACGGCCCGGACGCTACGTGCTGGAGGTGCCCGGCGGTTGGAGCAGGGCCCACGGCCTCGAGCGCGGTGGCACCGTGCGCTTCCAGGGCCTGGAGTCCATTCGCGTCGTGCCGTGATGAAGATGTGACCCCCTTCTCAAGGGAACGCCACACGGTGCTCGCAGGATGCGCGCGCCCGTGCCCGAACGGCGGGCGTTTCCACGACTCCGAGGAAGGTTTCACTCATGTCTTCTCGTTTTCTGGGGCTCGCCACGAGCGCGCTCCTGCTGGGTAGCGCCCTGGCCGGAGTCGGCTGCCAGGGTGTGCAGGGTCCCCCGGGCGCCGATGGCAGGGATGGCGTCAACGGCACCAACGGCGCTCCGGGCACTCCGGGAGCGGACGGTGCTCCGGGCACTCCGGGAGCGGACGGTGCTCCGGGCTCGCAGGGCCCCACGGGTGCCGAGGGCCGTACGCCGTTGGATCCCACCACGCCGCTGTCCTCCATGGTGGCCGTCAACTTCGTGGGCGGGGAGGGCGCGACGAACCTGGTGGACCTGGTGAAGCGCCGCGTGGACCTCCAGGCGCGGGGCACGGCCACGGACGGCTTCCCGCTGACGGCCGCCGCCACGGACACCGTGCGCACGGTGCCGGGGCTGAGCTCCAACGTGGTGGTGCGCTGGCTGGAGCCGCTCACCTTCAAGAGCTACGACGCGAAGACGTCGCCGCGCTTCGGCGCCAACGCGGACTACATCGCCTACTTCGGTGACGGCTGGCAGGGAGCGGGCGCGCCCCAGTTCAACGGCAGCGGCGGCGCGGGCTGGGTGTGGGTGAACCACGAGTACATCTCCAACAGCCGTCCCACGCCGAGCACCGGCGCGTCGGGCCAGCACCACGTCCTGGCGCGCTTCCTGCGCTACGTGGGCGTGCTCAACAACGACGTCAACGCCTCCCGGTGGGCGGACGCGGACCTGCAGACCTACACGCAGCAGTACAAGCGCCAGGTGGGCGGCTCCTGGTTCCGCGTGGTGAAGGACTACGCCACCCACCAGTGGCAGGTGGATCGGGGCGCGGCGGCGAAGCGCTTCGACGCCACGAGCGGCACGCTGCTCAAGGTGGTGGGCCAGCCACTGTCCGGCCTGGACCACAAGGACGACGGCACCGAGCTGCCCGAGGGCGTGGTCGTGGGCACCCAGGCCAACTGCTCCGGCGGCCAGACGCCGTGGGGCACCATCTTCTCCGGCGAGGAGAACGTCCAGGACTACTACGGGGACCTGGAGTCGGGCTGGAGCGGCCAGAACTTCCGGCCCCGGACGACGGACCCGGTGACCACCAACCCCTTCGCGGCGGGCGCCAACGTGTCGCCCCTCTTCGCCGCGGAGAAGTCGGGTCAGTTCAGCCCGACGCCCAACGAGGACACGGCCTCGAGGAACGCGCGCCACGCGCGGGACATGAACGGCTATCTGGCGGAGATCGATCCCGAGGCGGCCCCGGATGAGTACTACGGGAAGACCACGGCGGGCGTGGGCCACCGCAAGCTGGGCGGCATGGGCCGCGCGCATTGGGAGAACGCCACCTTCGCGGTGGGCGCGGACTGGAAGCTCCTCCCTGGCGAGCCCATCGTCGTCTACGGCGGTGACGACCGGCGCAGCGGAGGCATCTACAAGTTCGTCAGCAAGGGCGTCTACACCGCGGGCATGACGCGCGCGGAGATCCGCCAGTTGCTGGATGAGGGCACGCTCTACGTGGCCCACTTCGCCAACCTGGACAACGCCAGCGGCATCGACACCGTGGGCGGCGCGCCGGGCGAGGGCAGGTGGATCCGCCTGTCGGTGGACAACGACGAGGACAAGGCGCCCAACGCCGGCCAGGCCATGCCGTACGCGGGCAACGCGGAGGAGCTCACCCTGCCGGACCTGACGGTGGGCCAGGCGCTGCGTGACGTGAGCTACAACGGCATGGGCGGCTTCCCCACGGACGCCGACGTCCGGCGCGCGCTCTTCACCGCCACCATGAAGATCGGCGTGAAGGAGCTCAACCGGCCCGAGGATCTCGACTGGAACC
Source organism: Archangium sp. (assembly GCF_057119385.1). Classification (NCBI taxonomy): domain Bacteria; kingdom Pseudomonadati; phylum Myxococcota; class Myxococcia; order Myxococcales; family Archangiaceae; genus Archangium; species Archangium sp. The sequence goes on from NZ_DBNGVP010000164.1 coordinate 13,854, forward strand.
CGAAGGACCCGAGCGGCACGCCGACGCTCTACGTGGCCTTCACGCAGCACGGCCAGCAGACGGCGCTGCGCCAGAACGGCACCCTCATCACCGCCGCGCTGGACAAGGCCAACAACACGTGGGTGGCGCGCACGCGCACCACGTACAAGGGCGTGGACGAGACCAAGGCGCGCACGGACACCACGGGCGCCATCTTCGCCATTCGCGAGACCGACGCGGCCCACCCGGGCGCCTCGAAGACGTTCAGCTTCGAGCGCGTGTGGAAGGGCTCGAAGGTGACGCCGGGCACGGACCAGACGTACGTGGCGGCCAACCCGGACAACCTCGCCATCGACCGCGAGGGCGGCGTGTGGTTCGGCACGGACGGCAACTACGGCGCCAGCGGCAACAGCTCCGCGGACGCGCTCTACTACCTGGACCTGGATCCGGCCCACAAGACGGGCGCCGACGGCGTGGTCGCGCCCACCTTCGGCAAGGCCTTCCGCGTGGTGGCGACGCCCAGCGATGCCGAGGCCACCGGCCCCGCGTTCAGCTCGGACATGAAGACGCTGTTCTTCAGCGTCCAGCACCCGGGCGAGGACACCTTCAGCAGTTGGCCCGCGAAGTAGGCGGTCACGCAGTCACGCGGCAGGGAGCTCGCTTCGGATGTTCCGTCGTTTCGTGAAGAGCGGCGCGCGAGGGGCCTTCATCGCCCCCGCGCTTCTGGCGGTGCTGGCGGCCGGGGCCCTCGTGGGGCGGAGGCCGGCGTACGATCCGCTCGCCCAGGCGAGGGCGGTGGGGATGCGCATCGAGAACCGGGAGGCTCCGATTCCCTCGATGTGCTACACGAAGACGGACGGCGTGGCGAACCCCTGCTGGACGTGTCACACGGGAGGCGTCGGCCTCAACGGCATGGACGATGCCGCCCTGCAGTCCGAGTACGCCTTCTCGGACGTGGGGATGACGAACCACTGGACGAACCTCTTCGCGGACCGCTCGGCGGCGGTGGCGCGCATCTCGGACGACGAGGTGCTCGCGTACATCCGCGAGGACAACTACTCACCGCTGCGCGAGGCGCTGGAGCGGCTCGAGGGCTACCCGGGCTACACGCCGGACCTGGACTTCGCGAAGGGCTTCGACGAGGACGGCTTCGCGCGCGATGGCAGCGGCTGGCGGGCGCTGCGCTACAAGCCCTTCCTGGGCACCTTCTGGCCCACCAACGGCAGCACGGATGACGTCTTCATCCGTCTGCCACCGGCCTTCCGGCGGGACGCGGCGGGCAGGCCGTCGCGGGACGTGTACCGCATCAACCTGTCCATCCTCGAAGCAGCGATGACGGCCGAGCCCACCGAGTCGCGGCCGGAGAAGCTGCGCCGCACGGTGGAGCCGCTGGACGAGCGCGTGGCTGGAGTGGACCTGGACCGGGACGGGCAGCTCTCCGCGGAGGTGACGGAGCTGATCGGCCTGCCGGCGACGTACGTGGGAGGCGCGGGGAAGGAGCCGGTGGCCACCAACGTGTACCCGGGCGGCACCGAGTTCCTCCACTCCGTGCGCTACGTGGATCCGGACGAGCCCGCGCTGCTGGCCACACGCATGAAGGAGCTGCGCTACATGCGCAAGGTGGGGGGCTCTGACACCTGGCGCACGCTGAACGTGTACGAGGAGGAGAAGGACAAGAAGATGCGCGGCCTGCTGCCGGTGTACGCGGGCACGCCGGACGTGGGGCTGCTCAACGACTTCGGCTGGCAACTCCAGGGGTTCATCGAGGACGCCGAGGGCCGGTTGCGCCTGCAGACGATGGAGGAGCACCTGTACTGCATGGGCTGCCACGGCAACCTGGGCGTGACGGTGGACCAGACGTTCGCCTTCGTGCGCAAGGTGCCGGGCCGGGAGGGCTGGCGGTACCAGGACCTGCGCGGGATGAAGGACGTACCGCAGCGGGGCCACGTGGACCCCGAGGTGCTGACGTACTTCCAGCGGGTGAAGGGGGGCGACGAGTTCCGCGCCAACGAGGAGATCCTCACGCGTTTCTTCCCGGGCGGGGTGCTGGACGAGGCCACGGTGCGCCGGGCGGCGAGGGGAGGGGACAAGGACCTCGCCTTCCTGGTGAGCCCCTCGCGCGAGCGGGCGCTGGCGCTGGACAAGGCGTACCTCGCGTTGGTGCGGGAGCAGTCCTTCATCAAGGGCCGGGACACGCTGCTGGCGCCCCCGAGGAACGTGCACCAGACGCTGGAGAACGGCTCCACCGGCCTGGAGGACGCGGGCCGCGTCTATCCGGACGGGCGGCTGCACCTGGACTGGGAGTGAGCAGGCGGGCTCCGTGACGCGGATGTCACCCGGGGCTTGTTGCGGCAGCAGGACATTCGAATATTGTGATGTCGTTATGTCCGCCGCTGTCTCCACGTTGGATGTCCGTCAGGCCTCCCGCTTCTTCAAGGCGCTCGGGGACGAGACGCGGCTGCGCATCGTCGCGCTGCTCTCCCATGGGGAGCTGTGCGTCTGTCACTTCGAGTCGGCGCTGGGCCTGTCCCAGCCCAACGCGTCGCGGCAGCTCGGCGTGTTGCGCTCGGTGGGCATCGTCGAGTCGCGCCGGGAGGGCAGCTGGGTCTACTACCGGCTGGCCCCTCAGTTGGACGAGTTCTGCAAGCAGCAGCTCAAGACGCTGGTCTCCGCCTTCGGCCGGCGCGAGGTGCTGAGGCAGGACGTGGAGCGCCTGCTGGCGGCGCGAGGCCCCGATTCATGCCGGTGAGGCGCGCCTCGCTGGCTCCTCTCTCCTGGAGCTCCTTCTCACCATGACCACCACGGCGGCGGCCTCCGACAGCATCGTCAGGAAACTCTCCTTCATCGACCGGCTCCTGCCGGTGTGGATCTTCGCCGCCATGGCGCTGGGCATCGGGTTGGGGAGGGCCTTCCCGGACCTCGGCGCGAGGCTGGACACGGTGAAGCTGGACACGGTGTCGCTGCCCATCGCGCTCGGGCTGCTGTGGATGATGTACCCGGTGCTGGCGAAGGTGCGCTACGGCGAGCTGGGCCGGCTGCGCTCGCGAGGCAGGCTCTTCGGCGTCTCGCTCCTGCTCAACTGGGTGGTGGGGCCGGTGCTGATGTTCGCGCTGGCGTGGCTGCTGCTGCCGGACCTGCCGCACTACCGCACGGGCCTCATCCTCATCGGCCTGGCGCGCTGCATCGCCATGGTGCTGGTGTGGAACATGCTCGCCTGCGGCAGCAACGAGCTGGCGGCGGTGCTGGTGGCGCTCAACTCCGTCTTCCAGATTCTCTTCTACTCGGTGCTCGGCTGGTTCTTCATCACCGTGGTCCCTGGCTGGCTCGGGGCCGAGGGCTCCGCCTTCGATGTGTCCATGTGGAGCATCGCGAAGAGCGTGCTCATCTTCCTCGGTGTGCCGCTGGCCGCGGGAGCGCTGACCCGCATCGGGCTCTCCCGGCTCAGGGGCGAGGAGTGGTACGAGACGAAGTTCCTCCCCCGCCTGGGGCCCACCGCGCTGCTCGGGCTGCTCTACACCATCGTGCTGATGTTCGCGATGCAGGGGGAGAAGATCACCCGCCTGCCGATGGACGTGGTGCGCATCTCCCTCCCATTGCTGCTCTACTTCATCATCATGTTCGCCTCGGCCTTCTTCCTCTCGCGCAAGCTGGGCTTCAGCTACGAGGAGACGGCTTCGCTGTCCTTCACCGCGGCGGGCAACAACTTCGAGCTGGCCATCGCTGTGGCGGTGGGCGTGTTCGGCATGGCCTCGGGCGAGGCGCTGGCGGGGGTGGTGGGGCCGCTCATCGAGGTGCCCGCGCTCATCGCGCTCGTCTATCTGTCGCTGTGGCTGCGGCGCCGGTTCTTCCCGGGGGCGGAGTCCACCGTGCTGCCCCGCCGCTTCGGTGGCCCGAAGTAGCCCCTGTCCAGGAGAGAGCATGAAGACGGTCATCTTCGCCTGTGTCCACAACGCCGGCCGCTCGCAGATGGCGGCGGCCTTCTTCAACGCGCTGGCCGATCCCCAGAAGGCCCGGGGTGTGTCCGCCGGCACGCAGCCCGGGGAGCGCGTACACCCGGAGGTCCAGTCCGCCATGGCCGAGTTGGGCATCGACCTGTCGGGAGCGAAGCCCCAGCGGCTCACGGACGAGCTGGCCCGGGACGCGCAGTGGCTCATCACCATGGGCTGTGGCGAGGCCTGTCCGCATGTGCCCGGGCTGAAGCGCGACGACTGGCCGCTGGAGGATCCCAAGGGCAAGCCGGTGGAGCGCGTGCGGCGGATTCGCGACGAGGTGCGCGCGCGCGTGTCGGCCTTCCTGGCCCGTGAGGGCTGGCTCGTACAGGAGCGCACCCCGCGGGGGACGCTGACGGCCTATCCTGGAGATACTTGATTTTTCAGGAACACTCGTCTTGGCTCTCCGGCCGCAATCCGCCTCCCTCCGGAGAATCCATGATGAAGCGGTTCCAGGCAGTTGCATTCATTCTCAGCCTCGCCGTGGGAGTGCTCGTGGCGCCCACGCCCGCGCGGGCGCAGCAGTACACCCACCGGGTTCTGCGCGCCTGCAACGCCTGGGGCTACTCCAGCACCAAATTCTACGCGGCCAACGGGTGGGAGAGCCGCGAGCTGGGCTGGTGGCAGATTCCCGCCGGGTCGATCATCAGCGTCACCGTCTATACCAGCAACAAGCAGTGGTCCGACTATGGCTATTCCAACCAGCGCGCGCCCATCGAGCGCTGGAACAACGGCGCTCCGCTCCATGTCTATAGTTGGGACTCGGGCTCAAGCGCGTCCGTCCAGCGTGCGAGCCACCACTGGCGTCAGGGCAAGGCCAAGGACAAGAAGGGGCGCATCTTCAGCCAGACCGTGCAGGTCTCGGTGTCCGACTACTACCGGGTATGGCCGGGCACCCGCGGGTACGGCACCGACTATGTCACCGCCTGGGTGAAGGTCTACCCCGCCGCGGGACACGCTGGCTACGACGCCGACTGTGTGCAGTTCTGGCGCAACGACAATCACGACAACGACATCGCGTTCGACACGCTCGATTACGCCCACGGTCTGGCGGGCGATGGCCAGAACTGCGAGGCGGTGTTCGGTGGCCTGCTCGGCAGGACGTGTCCCGCTGACGGCAATGACCCGACGGGCTTCATGCGGGATGCCTATGGCTGGACGGCGATGAAGGCGAACCCGGGCGCCCACGCCCACGACACGTGCTGCACGAAGAGCCACGCGGCCGTCACCGGTGTGGGCGCCGACGTGTGCGCCGGCAGCGGAGGCTACGGTGAATCCAAGTATCCGCTCGACCACGCCCAGTCCAGGCCGGATCTCTGTAGCTGGGAGTGGGACCGCGCCGTCGAGTGCCAGAACAAGGGCGACTGCGCGCGCTGGCTCTATACGGATCCCGCCGAGGGATGGGCGTTCGGCCACGACTTCGCGTACACCGGGGGCTACCGCACCGCGCAGTGGGGCTCGGGCAGTGACGGGCCCTCGGGAACCGACATCGAGACGAGCGGCTATTTCTACGAGCGCACCGGGGCGCAGGGCTACAAGACGGGCGGCACCGTGTCGTCCGCCTACGCCTTGTTCGACTGGGCGTGCCAGGGCGGCTACTGCGATGCCAACCAGTACGAGCTGAACCCGGCGTGGTGGAGCGGCAATACGTGCAAGTGCACGTCGTCCTCCGACACCTACCGGTGGGGATGGGTTCACTGATGCACTTCATGAGCAGCCGCCGGAACAAAGCCCTCCTCGCCCTCGCGGGCTTCGCCGCGCTCGCCCTCCTGAGCTGGTTCTTCCAGCGCGAGGAGCAGGCGGTTCCACTGTCCGCCGGGCCGGTGGACACCTCGCCTGTCGAGCCGCACGCTGGGAGGGAGCCGCTCTGGCAGAAGCCCTCCATGCTGGCACCGCGTGGCCCCGGGCCGCAGCCCTCGGGAGAGCCGGTGCCACCCATCGCGAGGCTGCCACCACCGGCGGCGCCGGTCATCGAAGAGGTCTCCGCCGACAAGACGTCCGTCTGCTTCAACGAGGACGTCCTGGTGACCGTCAAGGCGCGCACGCCTGGTGGAGCCGATGATGCCTTCCTCCGCTACCGCGTCGGCGGCGAGGCGGGCCCCGTCGTCTCCCTGCGCCGCCTCTCCCTGTCCTCCAAGGGGGGGCTTCCCGAGCGCGGCGGCTACACGGTGAGCGTGACGGGCCGTGACGGCACCCACGCCACCGTCCCGCTGCCGGACATCGAGGTGAAGGACTGCCGTCTCCCCAATGAGTTCGAGCTCGTGCACTCCCTGGAGCCCGGCAGCGGGGACGTCGTGCGCCTGACGGCCTCGCCGATCGGCCACAACCCCGACATCGACTCCTTCCTGGCGAAGGGGCGGGATGAGAATCCGCGCTTCCACCCGGTCCGGTACGTCTGGTCATTCGATGATGGCACGACGGTGGAGACCACGGAGGGCACGGTCGTCCACGACTTCAGCGCGCGTGCGCAGACGGCCCTGTACTCGTACTTCCTCGTGCGGTGCGAGGCCTTCGACGCGAAGGGAGACTCGCTCGGTGCCAGCAAGGCCCTCGAGCTGAAGAATCCCGCGTTCGAGGTGTTCATGACGAAGGGGACGGTGCGGCTGCTGGCCCAGCCGGGGCCCGCGACGGCGGACGGCGAAGGGCGGCTCACTGTGCCGGTCCGGCTCTGGCACCAGTGGGGCACCCCCATCACCGTGAAGGCGGTGAAGCTGCGCCGCCACCGGGGCCTGGAGCTTCAACACGCGGACGAGCGCAACCCACCGTCCAGGCCGGCCGTGGAAGAGCTCTTCCCGGACCACGTGCTCGGCGCCTCGCGGATTGCCTCGGGTGGAATCCTCACCCAGATCCAATTCGAGCCGGAGCGCGACCGGGAGGTCGTCGCCAAGGAGTTCCGGCTGGAGGGAGAGACGGCCGAGGGGTGGCCCGTGAAGGGGAGCTTCATGGCCATTCGCCCCGGTTTGGACCCGGTGGTCCGCCGCATGCTGGTGGATGGCGAGTGGCGTTCGAAGGTGCTCCGCGCCCGCGCCCACCTGGACAAGGCGGACGTCACCGAGAAGGAGGTGATGGACCTGGAGGGGGAGGGCCTCTACGTGGAGCTTCCCCGGGCCTTCCGCGGGACGCCGCCGCCAGGCTTCTCCGCGCCCGTGCCGGTCGCCCAGGCGGAGGAGTGGTAGGGGGGGATTTACGTTGCAGTCGTCGTCAACCTGATTGGGAGTACAACGACAGAAACAGGGCTACGCATTCAGGCGGCACTCGATACGCTCGATACGGAGGAATACCCGACGGGCGTGAAGGTGAGCGATGAAGACATGCAGTCGCTGCACCTCGAACGCGAGAGCTTGTTCCCGCGACACCCAAAGCACCCACCCCCCTCCAGGTGCGCGACCTGCTCGAGCGTTCCGCGAAGGATCTCGGGCCTCCGGGCCATGACGCGGCGTTCGGCTTCGGCCTGGTGCAGGTCCGGGCCGCGTTGGAGCTGATGGCACGGGAGGACCCCTGACAGGACAGAGGTGGTGAAGCGGGCTCGTTCCAGTTGAGGCACGAGGGGCTGGAGGGCGCTCAGGCAGGCACGAGGCTGGCTGGTGTGCGTCCGAGGCCAGCGAGCGCTGCTCGAATGCATCGGTTGGCAGCCCGCTGGGGGCTCGACGGACGGGCGGTGTCACCTGCCGTGAAGGTGCACAACGTCGCGACATGCGAGCTCTCACCCATGACGGACCGTATCGAGTCTCCGTACGCAACAAACCCGAGCCGAAGATCGAGCATCCCCAGGACGGCATCGTCCGCGTGACGAGCGCGGCGATCTGCGGCTCCGACCTCCACCTGCTGCACGGGCTCGTCCCGGACACCCGCATCGGGTTCACGTTCGGCCACGAGTTCACGGGCATCGTGGAGGAGGTGGGCCCGGGGGCCCAGGGCATCAAGAAGGGCGACCGGGTGATGCTGCCGTTCCAGATCTTCTGTGGCGGCTGCTACTACTGCACGCGGGGTCTAACGGCGTGCTGCGAGAACACCAACCCGGCCACCGACGCGGGCACCGGTATCTACGGCTACTCGCACACCATGGGCGGCTACGACGGCGGCCAGGCCGAGTATGTCCGCGTGCCCTTCATCGGCGTGGACGCCGAGAAGATCCCCGAGGACGTCGAGGACCTGGACGCCCTGCCCATCACGGACGCGTACACCACCGGCTACCAGGCCGCCGAGATGTGCGATCTCAAGGGCGGTGAGACGGTCCTGGTGCTCGGGTGCGGCCCGGTGGGCCTGTTCGCGATGTGGTCGGCCTGGGCCATGGGCGCGGGCCGGGTCATCGCCGTCGACCATGTCGACTACCGGCTCGAGTTCGCCCGGAGCTGGCTGGGCGTCGAGACGCTCAACTTCAAGGACCTGGACCTCGTCACCACGGTGAAGGGGATGACGGAAGGCCGCGGCGCGGATGCCACCATCGAGGCGGTGGGCTGCGAGGCCGCGGGCGGGCCGATGCATCGCGCGCTGGGCATCCGGGTCGACTCGTGGAGCCACCACACCCGCCGCGCGTTGCCGGTGTTGATCCCCGCGGTGGTGATTGGCTTGCTCGGCTCCCGCGGACAGCGCTGAGCTCCTCGGTGCGCAAAATGTCCAACCTTTGTCTCAACTTCAGGTGAGTGGGGACGGACGTGGGGGCGCCTCGGGAGGGGCGTCCCCTTGCGCGCCTACACAGAGTCTAGACATCCTGGGGTTTCACGGACGAAGTCACTGCTCTCTCCTCTCCGTGAATGGACGCCCGAATGGAATTGCTCCTGCCAGCGGCTCGGTTGCTGCCCAAGACGGTCTGGGCCGAGGGCCTCGAGCTCAGCACGCTGGAACGCATCACGGATGCCTTCATCGCATTCGATCGCCAGTGGCGCTTCACCTACCTCAACGCCGAGGCGGAGCGGTTGCTGCAGCGCTCCAGACAGGAGCTGCTGGGCCGCGACGTCTGGGAGGAGTTCCCCGAGGCGGTCCACTCCGCGTTCCATCGCCAGTACCACCGGGCCATGGCCGAGCAGGTGCCGGTCTGCTTCGAGGAGTACTACCCGCCGCTGTCCGTCTGGTTCGAGGTGAGGGCGTACCCGTCGGAGGACGGGCTGTCGATCTTCTTCCGGGACATCCAGGAGTGGAAGCGGGCCGAGCGGGTGCTGCGCGAGTCGGAGCAGTTCCTGCGCTCGGTGCTGGACTCGTTGTCGGCGCACATCGCGGTGCTCGACGAGGCCGGTGTCATCGTCTCCGTCAACGAGGCCTGGCGGCGCTTCGCGGCGCGCCATGGGTTGGTGGCTGGAACGTGCCGCGACTGCCATTGCGGTGTGGGGGAGAACTACCTGGCCGTGGCGGACGCGGCCGCGCGGCAGGGGCTGGAGGACTCGCGCGCCGCCGCGCGGGGCATCCGGGACGTGCTCGCCGGGCTCCGGGAGGGCTTCGAGCAGGAGTACGCCCTGGGCGGTGACGCATCCGCGCCGCAGTGGTTCCAGATGCGCGTCACCCGCTACGTGGGACCCGGGCCCATGCGGGTGGTGGTAACACATGAGGACATCACCGCGCGGCGGGTCGCCGAGGAGGCCACCCGGCGGCTGGCGCGGGAGGAGGCCGCGCGCGAGGAAGCCGAGGCGGCCCGCGCACGCCTGCACGCGGTGTTCGAGCGCATCACCGATGGGTTCCTCGCCTTCGATCGCGACTGGCGCTCCACCTACGCGAACCAGCACGCGGAGCGGTACCTCTCGCTGAAGCGGGAGCAACTGTTGGGCCGGCACCTGCGCGAGTGCTTCCCCGGAGAGGCGGGCGCGCAGCTGGAGGAGCTGATGGTCCGGGCGGCGCGGGAGCAGGTGCCGCTCGAGGCCGAGGTGCCCTCCGCCATCCCGGGCCGGTGGTCGCGGTTCGTGATGTACCCCTCGCCGGAGGGGGTCTCCGTCTACTTCCGTGACATCACCGAGCAGTGGCGCACCCAGGAGGCGCTGCGGCACTCGGAGGCGAAGCTGTCGGGGCTCGTCTCGCTGGCGGCGGACGCGATCATCGCGGTGGACGAGGAGCAGCGCATCCGGCTCTTCAACGAGGGGGCGCGGCACACCTTCGGGTACCAGCCCGAGGAGGTGATGGGCCAGTCGCTGCACCTGTTGCTGCCGGAGCGGGAGCGCGAGCCCCACGCCCAGCACTTCCAGGGCTTCGCGACGTCCGCGGAGAAGGCCTCGCGCCGCATGGGGACGCGCCGGCGCGTGGAGGGCCGGCGCAAGGATGGGGAGCTGTTCCCGGCGGAGGTGTCCATCACCCGGCTGGAGCTGGGCGACGAGCGCATCTACGCGGCCGTGCTCCGGGACGTCACCGAGCAGCGCAAGCGGGAGGAGTCACAGCGCTTCCTCGCGGAGGTGGGGGCCTCGCTGGCGCGCTCCCTGGACTACATGGAAACGGCGCGGGCGGTGGCCCGGCTGGTGGTGCCGGCGCTCGCGGATGGGTGCGCGCTCCTGCTCGGGGAGGGGCCCCTGGAGAAGCGGCAGCGGGTGGTGGCCGCCAGCGAGCCCACGTGGGAGGCGTCTATGCGGGGCGATTCCCTCGGGGAGGCTATGGAGCAGGCGGTGCGCACGGGGGAGCCGGTGCTCGTGCCCGGCGGCCGGCTCCTGGCCCTGCCCCTGGTGGTGCACGAGCGCAGCCTGGGCGCGCTCGTCCTGGTACTGGGTCCGGCGCGCCAGGCGCAGGGCCCCGAGGAGCTCGTCCTGCTCCGGGCGCTCGCCCACCGGGCCTCGCAGGCCCTGGAGAACGCGCGCCTGTACGTCACCGCGCAGCAGGCCATCACGCTGCGCAACGAGACGCTCAGCATCGTCTCGCATGATCTGCGCGCGCCCCTGAGCGCCATCTCCCTGCTGACCACCCTCACCGAGCAGTATCAGATCCCCAAGGGGGAGGCCGGCAACGGCGCCCGCGAGTCCCTGGGGCGGATCCGCCAGTCCGTGCTCGACATGAACCGGCTCATCGAGGATCTGCTCGCGGTGGCCAGGCTGGAGGCGGGGCGCCTGTCGATGGACATGGAGGAGGTGGAGGTCGCCCTGCTGCTGACGATGGCCCGCGAGACGAACGAACTGCTCGCCGCGGACAAGTCCCTGCGCATCGAGGTGGAGCTGGCGCCGGGGCTGTCCCCCGTGCGCGCCGATCGCGTCCGCATCCACCAGGTCCTCCAGAACCTCGTGGGCAACGCGCTCAAGTTCACCCCGGCGGGAGGCCTCATCCGCCTGCGCGCGGAGCCGGGAGAGGGCGTGGTGCGCATCTCCGTCTCGGACACGGGGCAGGGCATCGAGCCCGAGTACCTCCCCCACGTCTTCGATCGCTTCTGGCAGGCGCGCCATGCGCGCAACGCCGGGGCGGGGCTGGGGCTCGCCATCGTCAAGGGCATCGTCGAGGCGCACGGGGGGCGCATCGACGTGGAGAGCCAGCTCGGTCAGGGCACGACGTTCACCTTCACCCTGCCGCTGGCCTGAGCGGAACTCCTTCTCCCTCTGGGAGAGGGCCGGGGTGAGGGTCTACGGGTGGGGCTTGTCGCGAGAAATAGGCCCCACCTTGCCCCGGGTGACGCGCAGATAATCCGCGGGAGCGAGCACGAGCTGCGTGCCCCGCACGCCCGCGGACACGGCGATGACGTCGAAGAGCTCGAGCGTCTCATCCACGAATACGGGGTAGTCCTTCTTGCCCCCGATGGCCGTGCAGCCGCCGCGGATGTACCCGGTGAGCGGCTGGAGCTCCTTGAGTGGCACGGTGTCCACCTTGCGGTCCCCGCTCAGCCGAGCCAGGGCCTTGAGGTCCAACTCGCCGTTGCCCGGCACCACGGCCATGAGCACGCCGGTGCGATCCCCGCGGGCCACGAGCGTCTTGAAGACCTGCTCCGGAGGCATGCCCACCTTGGCGGCCACGGTCTCGGCGGAGAGGTCCTCCAGGTCCACGTCGTAGTCGCGCAGCTCGTAGCGGATGCCGAGCGAGTCCAGCAACCGTGCCGCGTTCGTCTTCACGGTGTCACGCTCCCAGGGCCTGGCGGGCGGCCTTGATGCGGGCGAGCGCCTCCTCGGGCGTGGTGCCCACGGCGGACAGGTGCCCCATCTTCCGGCCCTTGCGCGCCTCGCGCTTGCCATACAGGTGCAGGCGCACGCCCGGCATGGCCAGCACGGACTCGAACCTGGGCCCACCCTCGTTCAGCCACAGGTCGCCCAGCAGGTTGACGATGGCCGCGTGCCGCACCACCTCCACCGAGCCCAGGGGCAGGTTGCACACCGCGCGCACCGCCTGCTCGAACTGGCTGGTGAGGCAGGCGACCTCGGTGGCGTGGAAGCTGTTGTGCGGACGGGGCGCCAGCTCGTTCACCAGCAGCCGGCCGTCCTTCAGGAGGAACATCTCCACCACCAGCAGGCCCTCGACCTCGAGCGCCGTGGCCATGGCCCGGGCGATCTCCGTGGCCTGGGTGCTCACCTGGGGCGGCACCTGGCCCGGCAGCAGGGACCAGTCCAGAATCCGCTCCTCGTGGTGGTTGTAGGCGGGCGGGTACACCGCCACCTCGCCGTTGGGCGAGCGCGCCACCAGCACGGACAGCTCGGCCTCCAGGTCCAGCGCGGCCTCCACCACCACGGGGCGCTGGCCCAGCTCGCGCCAGGCCTCCGGGGCCTCGGCGGCGGACTTCACCTGGTACTGGCCCCGGCCGTCATAACCGCCCTCGCAGGCCTTCACGAAGCAACGGCCGCCCAGCTCGGTGGCGGCGGTGGCCAGGGCCTCCTGCAGGTCCGCCTGCCTCCACGGACCCTGGGGGAAGCCGTGCTTCGCCAGCCAGGCGCGCTGCCGCCCGCGGTTCTGCACCACGTCGAGCACTCCGGGGCCCGGCCGCATCGGCGCGTGCTGGGCCACGGCGCGCAGGGTGTCCATGGGGATCTTCTCGATCTCCAGCGTCACCACGTCGCACGCGCGCGCCATGCGGGTGGCGTCGCCCACGTTGCCGAAGTCGGCCGTGTAGCACTGGTCCACCACGAAGCGCGCCGAGCACGCCGGGTCCGGATCCAACGCCTGCACCTGATAGCCGAGGGTGCGCGCGGACAGCGCCATCATCCGGCCCAGCTGCCCACCCCCGAGGATGCCGAGCGTGCCGCCCGGCAGGATGGTCCTCTTGCTGTTCATGCGATCTCCCTGTCCCGGAGCACCTCGTCGGTGCGGGCCTGCCGCCAGGCGGCGAGCCGCGCGCGGAGCTCCGGGGACTTGAGCGACAGGATGGAGGCGGCGTACAGCGCGGCGTTGATGGCCCCCGGCTTGCCAATGGCCATGGTGCCCACCGGCACGCCCTTGGGCATCTGCACGATGGACATCAACGCGTCGAAGCCGTTGAGCACCGTGGCGGGGATGGGCACGCCGAGCACGGGCAGCAGCGTCTTGCTCGCCACCATGCCGGGCAGGTGGGCCGCGCCTCCAGCCGCCGCGATGATGACGGACAGGCCGCGGCTCTCGGCCGTCTCCGCGTACTCCATCATCCAGTCCGGCGTGCGGTGGGCCGACACCACCCGCACCTCATGCGGGATGCCCAGCTCCTTCAGCACGTCGATGCCGGGGCGCAGATGCTCCAGGTCGCTCTTGCCCCCCATGATGACGCCCACCCACGGTGTGTCCGCGCTCAAGCTCTCGCCTCCGGTGCGCCCTCCTGGTGATGCCCAGGAGGTGCGGGGAACGCGGAGATAGGGTGGGGCGATTCCGCAGGTCAACCGGAAGCGTACGGCCAGGCGGCGAAATCCGGGGGGGGAGGGGGCTCAGTAGGTGGAGCCCAGCTTGCCGAAGCTCTTCATGGCCTTGCTCTTCGTGCGCTTGACCGCCGCCCCCACGGACTCGTCGTCGGACGCCTGCTCGTACTCCTGGAGCACCGCCCGCTGCTCCTCCAGGTCCGCCGCCACCGCCGCCGGGCTCGCCACCGCCCCCGCCTCCTGGAAGAGGGCCTGGTTCTGCATCACGTAGCCCTTCGCCTCCTCCTTGCGCCCCTCCCGCAGGGCCTGCGCCGCCATCTTCAGGTTCTTCGCGCTCAGGGCCCGCGTCGCGTACACCGTGGCGTCCTTGTCCTGCCGCGCCAGCACCTCCTCCCGCCGCTCCGTCACCATGGCGGACAGGCTCGCCGCGCTCTCCACCCCCGCGCTCTTGAGCAGGTCCGTGTACGCCAGCTTCAGCCCCGTGACGTCCACCGCGCTCCCCGCCCGCGAGCCCACCACCGTCACCCGCGCCACCACGCGCTCCACCTGGCCCGAGGAGAAGTCCGGCAGCGGCACCCGCACCGTGCGCCCCTCCTGGTGGAACCGGTAGCCCAGCACCTCGCCCAGCGTCACCCCCTCGGGCAGCTGGAAGCGCAGCTCCACGCCCCGCGCCACGCTCGTGGACGCCTGCCGCAGATCCTTCTGGAAGAGCGAGGCCAGCTGCCCCGCGTCCTCCAGGAAGCCGTACGCGCCCGCCCCGTACTCGGCGAAGCCCTGCATCAGATCCTCGTTGAAGTCCGTGCCCACGCCGATGGCGCTCACCGTCACCCCCTCGGCGCGGATGCTCTTGACGATCTCCGTCAGGCTCGCGTCGTCGGTGATGCCCTCGGTGGCCTGGCCATCGCTCAGCAGGATGATGCGGTTGACGGTGGAGTCACCCCGGGCGGCCGCCACGTGCGACTGGCCCGCGTGCAGGCCCGCGCCGATGTTGGTGCCGCCATCGTCCCAGATGCCTTCGATGTACTGGAGCATCCGCTCGCGGTTGGCGGGCGTGGCCGGCAGGCTCGGCTGGCTCTTCACGTCCGAGCCGTAGTGCACGATGGCCAGCCGGTCCTCCGGGCCCAGCAGCCCCACGAGGTGCCGCGCGGCCTGCCTGGCCTGTTGCAGCTTGTAGCCGCTCATGGAGCCCGAGCGGTCGATGACCACCGCCAGGTTCACCGGCGTGCGCTTGGAGCCCGGCACCTCCACGCCGGTGACGTCCACCGTGACGAAGAGATCCGTGCTGCCCGGGGTGATGTAGGGGTGGGACAGGCGGCTCGTCATGGTCAACGAGCCGTTGGAGGCGGTAGCGGGCCGGGGCGGCTCCACCGGGGTGGCGGGGTGGGGCGGCGCCACGTGGGGCAGGCCCAGCACCAGGGCGGTGAGGGCGAGTCCGGCGGCCAGGGAGACGAAGGCGACCGTCTTGTTCATGACAGAGGGCTCCTTGCGGCGAGGGCCCCTCTGTCGACGTACGGCGCGCGAAAAAGTTCTACGCCCGTCTCACGGGGTGATCTTGTTGCCCGCGCAGAAGTAGGGCGAGTTGCTGTCGCCGAAATAGGAGCGGTACGTCGCCGGGTCCTTCTGGCGCAGGTCGTCCAGGGCCTGCTGATCCAACAGCAGGGCGCGGCAGCTCATGCGGCTCTTCACCGACTCGATCGCCTCCGGGTCGGTGACGGGGCAGGGATCCACGAGCTCGTCCGGCACGCAGGCGCTGCTGCAGTAGCCGAAGACCTGCCCGTTGTCGGCCGTCTCCACGGGCATGTCCGCGTCCTTCACGCAGACCAGATCCTCACAATCCAGCGAGCCGAAGGAGATGAAGTCCTGGCCCGCGGACAGATCATTCACCACCACGGGATCCGACTCCCGGCTGGGGTCCGTGCTCTTCTTCACCAGAAGGCACCGCTTCCCGATATCGGAATTGACCTTGCAACCGCCGCACAGCAGCACGGCGCTCACCAGCAGGGCCAGACGCGAAGACATCGACGTGCACCTCACGAGACTCATGTGGGCGGCCACCGTAGCACAGTGACTCGCCCTGCCAACCGGACCCTGGTTGCATGGATGCTCCCTCTGCGAGAGCGCCGGACACTCCCCCTGCAACTGTACCGGGTGGATACACAACGGGGCCCTTTCGTCGCGCTCGCCATGCAACAGAGGGAGCAGGCGAGCGGAGTTAGGTTGATGGGTTGCGAGCGTGACGGATAGGATGCGCCTGCCTCAGCCTCCGATTTCGAAGGTGTATCGGTGGGCGGACGCCCCCATGACACGGAGCTCCCGGAAGTGAATCGCCTCCAGGCCATCGTGCTCGCGCTGTGCATCGCGCCAGCCTCTGCATTTGCCCAGAACCAGGAAGACACGGGGCTCGGACTCGATCTGAGCAGCGGTGAGCAGAAGCCCCAGGAAGAAACCGACACCAGCGCGGAGACGCCCACGGAGGAGCCGCCACCGCTGCCCTCCACGGTGGCGGAGCCGCCCCCGGCCGAGCCGCTCTCGCCGGCGGAGCGCGACGTCACGCTCGACGACCGCGTCAAGAGCGTGCAGCGCAAGGTGTACCTGAAGAAGGGCCGCTTCGAGCTGGCGCCCGCCGTCACGCTGTCGGTGAACGATCCGTACTACACCAAGTTCGGCGCCGGGTTGCGCGGGGCCTACTACCTGGCGGACACGCTGGCGGTGGCCGGGCGCTTCTCCGTCATGCAGGTGCTGCCCGAGGATGACGTGCGCATCGCCAAGCGCACCTTCGACAGCCGCATCTTCTTCTCGGTGCCCCAGTGGTCCGCCATGGGCGACGTGGAGTGGAGCCCGCTCTACGGCAAGGTGGCCTTCCTCAACGACATCCTCCACTTCGATGCCTACCTGCTGGGCGGCCTCGGCGTGGTGAACACCCAGACGTCCCAGGTGCTGACGACCAGCAGGACGCCCCGCGGCCCCAACTTCGCCGCGGACCTCGGCGTGGGCGTGCGCTTCGTCGCCCGTGACTACCTCGCGGTGAACGTGGCCCTCATCAACACGTCCTACGTGGATCAGCCCCTCAACACGAGCAAGGGCGCCACCCAGAACCTCATGACCCTCAATGCCGGCATCTCCTTCTTCTTCCCGATGAAGTCGACCGGTCGGGAGTCCGAATGAAGACCGCCACCCGTCTGCTGATCGCGCTCTGTCTGGCGCCCGTGCCCGCCCTGGCCCAGGACGCGGCCCCCGCGCCCGCTCCCGCCGCTCCGGCCAGGCCCGCTCCGTCCGCGTCCGGCTCCTCCGAGCAGGAGGCCGGCGACGTGTCCGAGGTGGACAAGGATCGTCTCGGCCCCCTGCGCGAGCGCGTCCGTCCCGTCTCCGGCCACCTGTTCCTCAAGCAGGGCCGCTTCGAGTTCAGCCCGTCCGCCACCCTCTCCATCAAGGATGCCTTCTTCTCGAAGTACATCCTGGGCGGCACGCTCACCTACCACCCCTCCGAGACGCTGGGGTTGAGCCTGCGCGCCGGCTACGCCCTCAACACGGTGGCCAGCGCGGCGCAGATCTGCACCTTCACCGGCGATGACGGCAGCACCCGCGGTTGCCGCCGGCCCACCTATGAGGAGCTGGATGGGGAGGCCCCCGGCCAGCTCACCCTCATGGGCGGCGTGGACGTGCAGTGGGCGCCCATCTACGGGAAGATCTCCCTGCTGGCCGAGCAGTTCCTCCACTTCGATCTCTACGGCGTGGTGGGCGCCACCGCGGTGCAGTACCGCGGGCCCGCCAAGACGGCGGAGCTCACCGGTGGCGGCAACGTCGGCGTCGGCATGCGCTTCTTCCTCAACCGCTGGGTGACGGTGCGCACCGAGTTCCGTGATCTGATCTACGTCGAGAAGGCCCTCAACCCGGCCACCACGCTGCGCAACCAGCTCATGTTCGAGCTGGGTGTGTCCCTCTTCTTCCCCTCCGCCCATCCCGAGCCATGAAACGTCTGCTCCGGCCCCTCTGTCTCGCCACCCTCGGGCTCTCGCTGGCGTGGGCGACGCCCTCGCCCGCTCAGAGCTTCGAGGGACTGGATCTCTCCCAGCCTTCCAAGAAGAAGAAGAAGGCCTCCCGCAAGCCGCCCAAGGGCAAGAAGCCCACGGCCACCCAGGCCTCCGAGGAGGACTCCGACTCGGACTCGGGTGACACCTCCGCCACCACCCCGGCCGACACCGGCACGGCGACGGCCACTCCCGCGGCTCCCGCGGCGCAGGATGCGTCCGCCAACCCGGGCGGCATGGGGTTGGATCTGACGGCGGAGACGCCCAGCCAGCCCAAGGCCGCGCCCACCATGTCCTTCGACGCGGTGGACGTGTCCGGCAAGAGCGGTGACCGCCAGCGCCTGGACGTGGCCATCTCGCTCTTCAAGAACGAGGAGTACGAGAAGGCGGCGATGAGCTCCTTCGAGATGCTCCAGGACGCCAGGCTCGCCGGCCTCCACCTGGAGGCGCGCTACGTGCTGGCCAAGGCCCTCTACCGCATGGGCCTGTACCACTCGTCCCTGGGCGAGTTCTCGAAGATCCTCGCCGTCGGTCCCGAGACGAAGTTCTTCCGCACCAGCCTGGAGTGGCTCTTCTTCATCAGCCGCAAGACGAAGAACGAGACCGTCATCCTGGATGAGATCGCCAAGTACGCCAACCAGGAGTTCCCCGAGCGCTTCCGCACCGAGTTCCACTACCTGCTGGCCCGCTACCACTTCGTGCGTGGCAAGGCGTTGGATCAGGTGGGCCGCACCGAGGACGCCGACAAGAGCTTCAACGAGGTGAAGCGGCTCACGCTGCTCATCCCCAAGACGGACGTCTTCTACCCGCGCGCCAAGTACCTCGAGGGCCTCTCCTTCTTCCGCTTCGGCAACCGCGCCACCAGCGCGGCCGCCCGGCGCACGGACATCAACACCGTGGGCGCCATCGAGGCCATGAAGGAGATCATCCGCGTCACCCGCTCCGGCGCGGGCCTGGACGCCGAGCAGGCCACGGCCAACCAGAAGCTGCGCGAGCTGGCCTTCATGCAGCTGGGCCGTACCCACTACGGCATGCAGCAGAACCGCTACGCCCTCTTCTATTTCAACAAGGTGGAGCGCGGCACTTCGCAGTGGCTCGAGTCCATGTTCGAGTCCAGCTGGGCCAACTACCGCGTCGGCCAGTACGAGCAGGCCCTCGGTAATCTCATCACCTTGTCCTCGCCCTTCTTCCGCGAGGAGTACTTCCCCGAGGCGATGATCCTCAAGGCGGTCATCTATTACGAGAACTGCCGCTACCGGGAATCCAGCCTCATCCTCCAGGACTTCGAGCGCACCTACCTGCCGGTGCATGATCAGCTGGAGCTGATCACCAAGAAGCAGCTGGAGGCCAGCGAGTACTACGGCGTGCTCTCCGACGTGCAGAAGAAGAACAAGGAGGGGCTGGAGAAGGGCGAGACGGACGTCATCCTCGAGCGCATCCTCCGGCTGGCCCTCACGGATCAGGACCTGAAGAAGACGAACGAGTCCATCCTCGAGCTGGAGACGGAGATGGACACCTTCGGCGAGAAGGGCGACACCTTCCGCTACTCCGAGCTGTCCAAGCAACTGCTCGAGGGCCTCAAGGTGCAGCGCACCAGCCTCATCGAGAAGGCCGGCATCATGGCCAAGGGCAAGCTGGAGACGGAGCTGGTGGCGCTCAAGCAGCTGCTGGCCAACGGTTTGCGCATCAAGTTCGAGACCGTCACCAAGGAGAAGGAGTTCCTGGAGGAGCAGCTCAAGGCGGGTGGCAAGACGGCCGTCGTCAAGAAGTACAGGTTCTCGGTGGCAGTGGCGGATGACCAGCTGTACTGGCCGTACGAGGGCGAGTACTGGCGCGACGAGCTGGGCACCTACCAGTACACCCTGACCAAGGGCTGCATCCAGCGCGACACCGCCAACCGGACCATCCAGGCCAGCGAGAGCAACTGAGCCCGGACTCCCAGTAACTCAGGGGCTGGATCCGAGTGGATCCAGCCCCTTTGCGTTTGCCACGAACGTGTAAGATGGTGCTGTCATGGCCACCAAGCTCATCACCATTGCGTTCGACGTGATGGGGAGCGACCACGGCCCCGCGGAGGTAGTCAGGGGCGCCGCGCAGCTCTCGCTGGAGTCACCACACATCCACGCGCTGTTGGTGGGGGACAGAGCCCTCATCGACGACGCGCTCGCCGAGACCAAGCACAGCGGGGAGCGCATCTCCGTGCAGCACGCCTCCGAGCACGTGGGCATGGACGAGAAGCCCGGCGAGGCGCTGGCGCGCAAGCCGGACGCGTCCGTGTCCGTGGCGGCGCGGCTGGTGGCCGAGGGCGAGGCGGATGCGCTCGTGTCCGCCGGCAACACGGGGGCCTGCGTGCTCTCGTGCGCCCGTCACTTCCAGCTGCTGCCCGGGGTGCGGCGCGCGGCGCTGGCGGCCGTGTACCCCACCCGCGACAGGCACGGACAGAAGGCGGATCCGTTCTCGCTCATCCTGGACGTGGGGGCCACGGTGGAGGCCACGGCCGAGGACCTGGTGACGTTCGCGGTGATGGGGGCGGCGTACGCGCGCATCATCTCACGCAACGAGAATCCCAAGGTGGCGCTGCTGTCCAACGGCACCGAGCCCAACAAGGGCCCGCGCCAGGTGGTGGAGGCGCACGCGGCGCTGTCCGCCATGCAGGGGCTGCAGTTCATCGGGAACGTGGAGGGCGTGGACATCCCCAAGGGCACCGCGGACGTGGTGGTGACGGACGGCTTCGTGGGCAACGTGTGCCTGAAGATGCTCGAGGGCGTGCACGATACGGTGGTGGAACTGGCCCAGTACGCCTACAAGGAGAGCCTGCGCTGGCGCGCCGGCCTGGCGATGCTGTCCGGGGGCATCCAGCGCATCAAGGACATCACCGACTGGGAACAGTACGGGGGCGCACCGGTGCTCGGGTTCGATCGCATCTTCATCAAGGCGCATGGCCGCTCCAAGGCGCGGGCCATCTCCAATGCCGGCAAGGTGGCCGCCAAGGCGGTGGCCCATGACCTGGGCAAGGCCATCCAGCAGGGTCTGGCGCGGTGAGTCTTCCGGATCGCATCGATCCCAGGCCCCCGCGCCGCATCTACCGCTGGGACCTGGACAAGACGTACCTGCAGACGGAGTTCGACTCGCTCCGGGACTTGCTGCGCACCGCCTTCCAGAAGGCCCACGAGAAGCAGGCCGTGCCGGGCGCGTCCGCGCTCATCCGCGAGCTGGCCTCCAACGGGGACTCGCGGCTGTGCATCGTCTCCGGAAGCCCCAAGCAGCTGCGCTCGGTGCTGGAGGAGAAGCTCAAGCTGGACGGCGTGGTGTGGGACGAGTTCGTCCTCAAGGACAACGTGGGCAACCTCATGCGCGGGCGCTTCCGGGCCCTGCGCGGGCAGGTGGGCTACAAGCTGCCCGCGCTCCTGGAGAGCCGCGCCAACGCCCCCGTGGAGGCCGAGGAGGTGCTCTTCGGCGATGACGCCGAGGCGGATGCCTTCATCTACTCGCTCTACGCGGACATGATCGCCGGGCGCGTGGACGAGCGGGTGCTCCAGCAGATTCTCGAGGCGGCCGCGGTGTACCCGGACGAGGCGAAGCGGGTGCTCTCCGCGTGGAAGAAGACGCCGGTGGCGGACCCCGTGCGGCGCATCTTCATCCACCTGGACCGGCTGACGCCGCCCGCGCACTTCGCCAACTACGGCCCGCGCGTGGTGCCCATCTTCAACTACTTCCAGGCCGCCCTGGTGCTGCTGGCCGACGGGCACCTGACGGCCCCCCAGGTCATCAAGATCGCCGTGGAGATGGTGCAGTCGGCGGGGCACAACATCATCACCCTGTCCAACTCGTTCCAGGATCTGCTGCGCCGGGGCCTGCCGCTGCAGCAGGCGGCCACGGCGCTGGTGCAGGCGCTGGAGGGGCCCAACACGCTCATCCAGGCGCTGCGGCCGGTGCCGGACATCATCTCCGCCTTCACCAAGCGCCTGGCCGCGCTGGGCACGCCGCCCCCGCCGCCTCCGGCGCAGACGGTGGACTACCTGGAGCTCATCCACCACGCGCTCCCGCGCACGCACAAGGGACGCAAGACACCATGAGGGCCCTCGTCACGGGTGCCACCGGCACCGTCGGCTCACGGCTGTGCGAGGACCTGCGGCGCCACGGCGTCGAGGTGTCCTGCTGGGATCGGGACAGCGTCCCGGTGGACGACTACTGGGCCATGGAGCGCTTCGTGCGCTCGGTGGCGCCGGACGTGCTCTTCCACCTGGCCACGGCCTCGCGGCCCTCGGGGCGGGCCAACGAGTCCTGGCTCATCAACTACGAGTGGACGAGCGAGCTGGCGTGGATCACCCGGCAGCTCGGCGTGCGCTTCGTCTTCTCCAGCACGGCCATGGTGTTCTCGAACCATGCGCGCGGGCCCTTCACGGTGGACTCGGAGCCGGAGGCGCCCGAGGGCTACGGGTACGAGAAGCGGCGCGCCGAGACGCGGGCCTTCGAGCAGAACCCCGAGGCCCGCGTGGTGCGGCTGGGGTGGCAGATCGACGAGCGGCCCTCGGGCAACAACATGGTGGCCTCGCTGGAGGCGCAGATGCGCGAGCGGGGCAGGGTGGAGGCGAGCACGCGGTGGTTTCCCGCCTGCTCCTTCCTGGATGACACCGTGCGGGCGCTGCAGGCGCTCGCGTGGGCCGAGCCGGGGCTCTACCTGCTCGACGCCAACGAGCGGTGGACGTACTACGAGATCGTCCAGGCGCTGAACGAGCGGCTCGGAGGCCGGTGGCAGGTGGAGCCCACCGAGCACTTCGTCTTCGACCAGCGGATGATGGACGACCGGGTGGTGCTGCCCTCGCTCAAGGCCCGGCTGCCAGGCCTGCGCTGAGGCCCGGCAGGGGGGCGTTACTC
Source organism: Archangium sp. (assembly GCF_057119385.1). Lineage (NCBI taxonomy): Bacteria > Pseudomonadati > Myxococcota > Myxococcia > Myxococcales > Archangiaceae > Archangium > Archangium sp. The sequence continues at coordinate 36,432 of NZ_DBNGVP010000164.1, forward strand.
GGAGACGGCTACTCCGACCAGGTCTGGAACTCGACGTAGCGCACGAAGCGGCGGTCCGTGCTGACGGCGGCCACCACGAAGCCACCCAGGTCTCCCGGGGCGCCACGGCCGTACTCGTTCTTCCAGCTCGCGATGTAGATGCGCTTGCTGTTGCCGGCGATCTGGTTGATGTAGGCCACCGCGCCGTCGATCTCCGCCTGCGTGGCGCCGGGCAGCGCCAGCTCGCTCCTCAGCTCCGCCTCCGACTTCGGGTCGAACGTGCCCACGTTCGTGATGTCGAACGAGCTGTAGTACGTCCACTGCAGCGTGTACTGGTTGGCCACGCCCTGGTTGGAGGGGATGAAGCCCTCCTGGATGGCGGCGCTGTTGGACAGGACGCCGCTGACGCCGAACGCCTGGGCGGGCGTCTCGTCCACCGGGTAGACGGACAGCGGCGCGCTGCTGGTGGCCGCGTCGTTCAGCTCGTAGAAGCTGGAGAAGTACGACCGCGCGTCGGTGGTGAAGCCGGTGAGGAAGGTGGCGTCGTTCACCTTGGGGGCCAGATAGGCGCGCTCGCCGCTGTCCACCAGGCTGTCGTCATACAGGAAGCTGCCCAGCGCGCCGCGGATCTCCGAGCGGTTGACGACAGCGCCCTCGGGGCTGGTGGCCGAGCGCGCCGTGCTCATCCGCGACTCGAACATGGGCTGGGTCATGCTGAGGCCGGCCAGGGCCGCGGGCGCGGCGACGACGGCCAGCACTCCGAGCATCGTCTTCAGGGACTTGGACTTCATGCGGCACTCCTTGTCGAGAGCCCCGAGAGGCCCTCCTTGGGGGGACCGCGCTCTTAACATGGGGGTCTGACAGGGATTCCGCGTTACGAGGGATGTTCCGGAATCGTCACGCGGGCATCGCGTCCTTCGACCCGGGCTCGCCCGAGGAGGCCTGGGGAATGGGCAGGGTGATGCGGAACGTGCTGCCGCGTCCCAGCTCGCTCTCCACGGAGATGTCGCCTCCCATGCCCGTCACGATGCCGTGACAGATGGAGAGCCCCAGCCCCGTTCCCGTCCCCACCGGCTTGGTGGTGAAGAAGGGATCGAAGATGCGGTCGCGGACCTCGGGGGCGATGCCACACCCCGTGTCCCGCACCTCGATGACGACCCGCCCGGCGATGGCGCGCAGGCGCACGCGCACCTCGTGCTCGGTGGGCCGTCCGTCGGGAACCGCCTGGGAGGCGTTGATGAGCAGGTTGAGCAGCACCTGCCCCAACCGCCCCTCGCTCGCCCGCACCAGCGGCACCGGCTCGAAGTCCTTCACCAGCCGCGCGCGGTGGCGCAGCTCGTTGCGCACCAGGCCCAGGCTCGATTCGATCACCGCGCGCACGTCCACGTCGCACAGCTGCTCGCCCTCATCGCGCGAGAGCGTCCGCAGGTCGCGCACGATGTGCCGCACCCGCTCCGCGCCCTGTTTCGTCTCGCGCAGCACGTCCTCCAGCTCGCGCAGCCGATCCTCCGGCAGCAGGTCCTTCAGCAGCTGGCACTCCTCCTCGAGGAAGCCGAGGTTGGAGAGCACGAAGGCGAGCGGGTTGTTGATCTCATGCGCCACGCCCGCGGCCAGGGTGCCCACGCTCGCCAGCCGGTCCGCGAGCAGCAGGCGCGCCTGCATCTGCTTGCGCTCGGTGACGTTGCGCGCGCTCACCACCGTGGCCGGCTCGCCGTCGAAGAGCAGCCGCAGGGCGCTCAGCTCCGCCGTCATCACCTGGCCGCCCGCCCGGAGGAAGCGCACCTCGCGCATGGTGGCGGGGCCCTGCTCGAGCGAGCCCTCGAGCACGTTGGCGGCGGCTCCCCGGTCATCCGGGTGGATGAGCTCCAGCAGGGAGCGTCCGGCGAGCGCCTCCACCGAGCGTTGATCCAGGAAGGCGAGCCCCGCCGGGTTGATGTAGAGCAGGTTGCCCTCGCGGTGCGCGAAGATGGCCTCCGGCAGCCCCTCGATGAGCGCGCGGAAGCTCTCCTCGGAGCGGCGCAGCGCCTTCTCGGCGTGCTTGCGCGCGGTGATGTCGATGGACACGCCTCCGAGCAGCCGGCGGCCGTTCGCATCGCGCAGGGTGAACTTGTGGTTGAGCCAGTGGTGCAAAGACCCGTCCGGAGAGGGCACCACCTGCTCGGACTGGAGGGGCAGCCCGCTGGCGAGCACCGCCCGGTCCTCCCGCTTCAGCCGCGCGGCCGCCGTGGGCGGCAGCAGCTCGGCGTCCTCGACTCCCCGCATCGACTCCACGTCGCGGTGGAAGAAGCGGGCGTAGGGCTCGTTCACCCAGGTGCGCCGGCCCTTCTCGTCCTTCATGAAGGCCAGCACCGGGCTGTGGTTCATGAAGGAGTGGAACAGCTCCTGGCTCTGCTGGAGCGCGGCGAGCGTGGCGGCGAGCTCGTCCACCAGGGCCTGCTTGGCCTCGAACTCGGCGGCGTTGCTCAGCGCCGCGCCCAGCAGCCGGCCCATCATCTCGAGCGTCCGGACGTCGAGGGCATCGTAGGCGTTGGGCTCGGGGTAGCTGACGTTGATGGCCCCCACGGTGCTGCCCACCCGGTACAGGGGGACGATGATCATCGAGCGGATGCCGGTGGCGCGCGTGGCGGTCACGTTCACCCGGGGATCGTCCTCGGTGTCCCGGGTGTGGAGCACCTCGCCGCGCAGGATGCTCATCCCCGTGATGCTCTGGGCGAGCTTCAGCCGGAAGCCGCGATGCGGCATCGAGTTGCCGTGTGTCACCTGGTAGACGAGCTCGTCGCCCTCGGCCAGGGCCACCGCCGTTCCGGACGCACCGCACAGCCGCATGGCGCGCTCGGCGATGAGCGACATCACCTTGTCCAGCTCGAGGCCGGCGTTGGCGATGTCGCTCTGCGTCTGGATGATGGCCGAGAGCCGGTCATGCACGCCCCGCGAGCGGGGAGCCTCCAGGGGCGCCTGCATCCCCACGCGCCTGCGCCGGGAGAGCCACTCGAGCCGGGTCTGGAGCTGGGCGGGCTCGAAGGGCATGAGCAGGAAGTCATCCACCGCCGCGGCGAGCAGCGCATCCAGCGGCACCTGCTCCGCCGACGCGGTGACGAGCGCCAGGAGGAAGGGCCGGGGCCGCATGTCCGCGGTGCGCAACCGGGCCATCTCCTCGGCCACCGCATGGCCGGTGCCCACCACCAGCACCCCTTCCACGCCCGGGAGCAGCGCGGCCGCCTGCCCGGCCGCCGGAGCGTGGCGCACCGCGTGCCCCCAGTCCGAGAGGAGCTGGCCCATGGAGCACCCGGGGTGCGGACTGACGAGGAGCAATTCCATGTGCTCGCGATGGGCAGGCATCCAAGCCGTCCGGGTCCGCGAAGGCGGGCGGTGCCGGGTGGTTGTCATTCTATCTCCAGGGCTCCAGGAGGAATAGGGCTTCCCTTGGACCCGCGAGGGAGGGCGTGCGAGCAACCGCCGTCTTCCGGGCAACAGGTGTGCGGAACTGGGACGACCGGGCAGGCGGCGCTTCGCGGATGATGTCCGCGCGGTGGCGGCACTTTCCGAGGAGGGGTGGATGGACTTCCTGCAAACGCTGGGGCTCGGGCCCGTGGGTCTGGGCACGGGCATCGTCTTTGGAGCCGTGGGCTGGTTCGTGTTGCGGTGCGTGATCACCGGTTTCTTCACGGTGGACCAGAGCGAGCGAGCGGTGAAGGTGCGCTTCGGCCGCGCGGTCCGGCTCGCCGGAGAGCCCACCACGAAGCGGGGTCCCGTCAGCGAGGGGCTCGCGCGCACGGACGAGGATCGCTACGTCTACCCCCAGCTCGAGGTCATCCAACCCGGGGGCCCCTACTTCAAATGGCCCTGGGAGCGCGTGGTGAAGGTGTCCGTGGCCACCCAGACGCTCAGCCTGGCGCATGACCCCGAATCCCCCACCGCCAACCAGGGCGGACAGGTGCTCGAGGCCGTCACCAAGGATCAGCTCAACACCGGGCTCACCGGGCAGCTGCGCTACCGCGTGTCCGAGCAGAACCTCTACGCGTACCTCTTCGCGGTGAAGAACCCCATCGCGCACGTGATGGGCTACTTCATCTCCATCCTGCGCGAGCGCATCGCCAGCTTCGAGGCGCCCCCCGAGCCCGTCGTCGAGGGCACCCTGCAGGCCGTCGAGGTCACGGCCGTGTCCGGCGTCTCCATCAACGACCTGCGCAAGAACCTGAGGGATCTCAACGAGCACATGGAGCGCGAGTGCCGAGGCAGCCTGTCGCGCTACGGCATCACCCTGGAGGCCACGCTCATCACGGGCATCGATCCACCAGGGGATGTGGAGTCGGCGCTCGCCGCCATCAACACCGCGCACAACCACGTCTCCTCGGAGATCAGCCTCGCGCAGGCGGCGGCGGACCAGAAGATCGTCCAGTCGCGCCGCGCCGTGGAGATTGAAACCCTCCGGGCCCAGGCCGAGGTGGAGCCCCTGAACGCCCTGGCCGCGCAGCTCACCCTGCTCCACCAGAGCGGACCCGGCGCGCTGGAGTCCTACCTGCGCAACATCCGCCTCGGCCTCTTCTCCAAGGCCAGCCGCGTGGTGCTGGGGGTGAAGTCATGATGGGCTTCTTCGTGGGTGCCGTGCTCGGCTTCGTCGCCATGGGGGTGGGCGTGCCCCTCTTCCTGGGCTTGTGCCGGGTGTTCGGCCTCTACGTCACCGTGGAGGAGCGCACGTGCCGCGTCTACGTGCTGCTCGGCAAGGTGGTGGCCGTGCTGGACGAGCCCGGGCTGCACCTCCTGTGGCAGCGGCTGGGGTGGAAGGCGTTCCTGGTGAACTGGGTGGGCCGCTGCTACGTGTTGGATCTGCGCCTGGACCAGCAGTACCTGCGCAGCCAGGCGGTGAACTCCGAGGAGGGCGCGCCCATGGGGATCGGCATCTGGTACGAGATGTTCATCTCGGATCCCCTCAAGTTCCTGTTCGAGAACGCGGATCCGCGCGGCTCGCTGGCGGCCAACGTGAGCAACGCCACCGTGCGCTGCCTGTCCAACATGAAGCTGGCCACCATGATGGAGAGCCGCCACGCGATGAGCCGCACGGTGAGCACCGAGGTCTCCCCCATGTCGCACGCCTACGGCTACCAGCTCGGCTCCGTCTACATCCGCAAGGTGCACTTCCGCGACGTGGGGATGATCCGCCAGATCGAGGAGAAGGTGGTGAACCGGCTGCGGCAGGTGACGTCGGCCATCCGCCAGGACGGCGCCAACCAGGTGAGCATCATCACCAGCACCGCCGAGCGTCAGGCCGCCATCGAGTTCGCCAAGGCGGCGGCCCTGCGCCCTCGAATCGTGGGCGCGGCGCTGCAGCGCATCTCCCAGGACCCGGCCGTCGCCGCGGCGATGTTCGAGGTGCTGGAGCTGCAGCGCATCCAGGAGGGCAGCGCGAACGTGACGCTCATCCCCGAGGGACAGAAGAGCGACCTGCTCGCGCAGCTGCTGGTGGCGTCCCCCGCCACCCCCTCCCGGTGAGGCCCGCTCACGCCGCCTGCTGGGTGCTCTTGCGGTGCGCCTCCATGGTCCTGTGGCGCCCGAGGTAGTGCCCGAACGCGTTGAGCATCCCGTCCGGGTCCTGCAGCTTGCTCAGGCAGATGGAGCGCTTGCCCTTGAACAGGCCGCCGCCCTCGAGCTGCAGGTCCAGGTACTTCTTGAACAGGCGCTCCTCGGTGGTGGCGGTCTTCACCTGCTCGAGCCGGACGGGCTCCTCCCACTCGGTGCAGCTCACCTGCGCGTAGTCCAGGCGGACCTCCAACTTCTCCTCCTTGCCCTGGAAGGTGAGGGGAGGGAAGTGCTTCTCCACGTGCTGCCGCTCCGCCTCGTTGGCCGGCTCGTAGCGGTAGGCGAGCGCCAGATCATGCGCCCTCGCGAAGCGCTCCTCGTACGCGCCCCACAGCCGCGCCTCGATGGCCTCCGCTTCCAGGATGGCGCTCACCCAGGAGGAGTGGGTGGGCTCGAGCAGCACCTTCACCACGTCATCCGGCGAGAGCGCCTCGCCCACGTTCTCCAGGCGCGCGGCGAGCGGAGGGTGGGAGTCGAACGGGTGCGGCGTCACCGAGCCATTCAGGTCTCCGTGCACGGCCTCGGAGCCGGCGTACTGCGCGAAGCCGAGCGCGACCCGCTCCGCGATGGCCACCGTCTGCTGCTGCTCGCCGCGGTTGAAGAGGTCCGCCTCCACGCGGTCCCGGAAGCTCGCGTACGCGCCCACCTTGACGAGCGAGCGCGCGATGTCCCGGCCCGACGTGACGCCCGCGGCGAGCCGGTCCGCGGCGAGCTCGCTCGCGCGCCGGCTGCGGCCGAGGGACAGCTCGAAGAGTCCGCGGTAGGCCAGCATGAAGTGGAAGATGGGCAGCGTGAGCCCGCCCTCGCGCAGCGCCTGGAGGTAGTTGCCGAAGCGCGCGAGCATGGGCGCGAGCCGCTTGCCGTGGCCCGTGTCCCCTCCGAGCAGGTGCCCCATCTCGTGCGCGAGCACCGCGTCCGCCTCGGACTTCTCGAGCAGGCGCAGCAGGGACAGGCTCACGAAGAGCGTCCGGCCGGTGAGCGTCCGCCCTCCGGCGTGCACCTCGCTCTCGGTGACGAAGAAGTTGGTGTCGATGCCGGCGAGGATGTGGTCCGGCGGCTGGGTCTTCAGCTGCTCGCACAGCTGGCGCACGTGGGCCCAGAGCTCCGGCGCCTTCGACGGCTCGAGCACCTCCGCCTCCACCTCGAAGTCCATGGCGGGACGGCGGAAGATGGCGGCCACCACCTGGAAGAGGGCGAAGGCCGCGAGCAGGCCGATGATGCCGATGAGCTTCGGGATGTAGATCTCGAACCACACCGCCGTCACCCAGTAGGACAGCCACACGGCCAGCACGCCCTGGGCGAGCACCTGCAGCGCCCCGGTGATGCGGAGCACGTTCCAACCCACCACGAAGCTGCCGTACTGGAAGGGCCGCGAGATGAACGCCGCCAGCGCGCACGCCAGGGCGATCATCCCGGAGACGAGCCCCAGCAACACGGCACCCAGCGCCAGCAGGCCCATCAAGTCGAACTGCTCCAGGTCCGAGCACGCCTCCCCGAGCTTGTCGCGGAAGCCCGCCAGCTCCTCCGACGTCGAGAGACAGGCCTCCGAGGCCGGGACGGCGCGGAAGAACTGCAGCAGCTCCTGCCGCGTCCCTTCTTCGAGCGAGGTGTCCTCGGAGAGCTGCCCCTCGACGGCGGAGAGGAATGTCTGGTCGAAGCGCGAGGTGGCGTGGCTGGAGAACCAGAGGCCGAAGACGGGGAGCGCGAAGAGCCACAGGGCGGGCAGCGCGTAGACGCGGAGGAATCCGGGGATGGTCAGAGCGGATTTCATGGCGGGCGGAGGGTGGAGGGAGGTCCGACCCTACCGCGCCGACTGTCGCCCTGGGGAGCCCCTTGACTCCGGACTACTTGTGCTCGGGCTCTGGAGCGGATCCGGAGCCGGGCTCGGACATCAGCCGGTGCATCTGGACCTTGGCGGGATCCGGAAGGACCCGGGCCACGGCGGCCTGGAGCCGCGTCTTGACCGAGCCGGCGAAGACCTTCTGTTCGCCAGCCATCATCGCCTTGAAGCCCTGGCGCGCGACCTGGGCCGGATCGTCCTTCTTCTGCTGGCCCACCCGCGTGTCATCCATCCCCGCGCGGTGGAAGAAGTTCGTCTCCGTGGGGCCCGGCAGGAGCGCGGTGACGCTGATGCCCGCGTCGGCCAGCTCGTTGCGCAGCGCCTCCGAGAACGAGAGCAGGAAGGCCTTGGACGCGCCGTATACCGCCTCGAAGGGCGCGGGCATGATGGCCGCGATGGACGAGGTGAAGAGGATCCGGCCGCTGCCGCGCTTCACCATGTCCCGGGCCACCCGCTTGGCCAGGTGGACCGCCGAGGTGACGTTGAGCTGGATGAGGTTGAGCTCGTCCTCCAGCTTCGTCTCCGTGAACTCTCCGCCCACGCCCACGCCCGCGTTGATGGCGATGGCATCCACGGGACGGCCGAGCGATTGGATCCTCGCGTAGAGCCGCTCGACGCCGTCATAGGTGGCGAGGTCGACCTTCAGGCTCTCGATGTGCGCGCCGTTCGAGAGGCTCCGCGCGGCCTCCGTGATGCCATCGTCCTCGGCGGCGATCAGCACGTCGAAGCCGTTCTGGGCGAACTGCCTGGCCAGCTCGTAGCCGATGCCGCTGGAGGCACCGGTCACGACGGCGAACTGTCGGGTGTTTCCTTGTTTGGACGAAGCCATCAGCCCTCTCCTGGTGGGGAGCAAAGACGCTTCGCTCAATGTTTGGATGGCCCCTTGCGCTGGCTACGCCGCTGTGTCCGCCAGCCGGGCGGGCGGACGGGGGAGCAGGATCGCGGCCGTGCCGTGGCACTGACGCATGCAGAGGGTGGTGATGGGCGGTTGCACGTACTCCATCGTGTCGCGGATGGCGAGTGACGCGGCGACGGAGCCCCCTGGCGAGTTGAGATCTCCAGCGCCTGGGCAGCCCTCGGGGTCCGCGGCGGAGGAGGTTCCAGGGCAGTGCCCGACCAGTCCGACAGAGTTGAAAGGGGGCCACTTGAAAGGGGAACGGAGCTACCCTCCTTTCTCAGGAGTCTGCTCGGCGGGCTATCTTCTTGGGCGTTTGTCCTTTCGAGGGACCACTCCACATGGCGAAACACCACGCGCTCGTCGCCGGGAAGCGCCCCTTGCCGGGCAACCTCGGCGCACTCGTCCCGCCCCTCGAGGCGCCAGTGCGGTGGAGCAGGTCCGCCCGCGGGCGTGCGAGGAGCGCGCCGGCGCCAAGCCGGCCGGGCCCTCGTGTTGGGCAAGGCGATGCAGCGCGGGGCCGGTGTGGGCGAGAAGAGAGCAAGAGCAGAAACAGGCTCCACCCGCTCACGGCAGGCAGCCTCCAAGTCCTCCTGGCGGTGAGCTGCCTCGTCGCCAGCATGAGCGCGACCGGCGAGGAGTCGAGACGGGGGCGGGTGACGCTCTCGGCCGAAGCGCATTCGCGAGCGGAAGCCCTCAGCCCCCGCCTGGAAGACTGGAGGGAGGGCGTGCTCGCCCTGCGTGTGGTGGACCCTGGCCGTTTGGTGGTGAAGGCAGGTGCGGAAGTCATCGCCGCGGCGGCGCTCGGTTGGGGCGAGGACCAGCGGCTGCGGGTGGACTCGCTCGAGGCCTACCCGCCCGAGGCCTTGCCCCGGGTCGTCAACCGTGAGCGCGGACGGGAGGAGGTGGAGGTAGACGTCCCGGAGGGAGTGGGCGCTGGAGAGCACCTCACGCTTTCTTATGAGTGGGACTGGAAGCACGCGGGGGAGCCCGCCCTGGTGCGCTCCTGGCGCCTCCCCCCTGCGGAGGAGATTCCACCCGAGTGGTTGGAGGACGAGCCGTCCGAGCCCGAGCGAGAGGACATGCTCGAAGACGAAGCCGGCGCGCAGGCCGTCATTTCGCCCGAACCAGCGCCGCTCCCCGTCCAGGTGGACCCGGCTCGGCCCGAGCTGCTCTGGGTTCCCGGGTACGCCTCGCGCGAGGACATCGCCTCGCGGCTCTTCGGGGACGCCGCGGCGGCGGGCGCCTTCGACTTCGAGCCCCGAGCGTCTCCCTCCAGCGCTGAGGAGGGCCTCCAAGCCTGTGTGCGCGTGCGCCACCCGTCAGCGCTCGCGCCGGAGTTGCTCGCCACCCTGCGCCGCGCCCTCGAGGCTCAGGTGGAGGCGGATGTGGCGTGGAGCCGCTCCCAGCTCTCGGCGTCCTCCCTGGAGAGGGCCGGGGCCGCCGCGCTGGTGGAGCGCGGCCTGCGCTGGGCTCAACGCTCGGACATTCCAGATGGGGCAGGGGAGAGCTACTTCGATCGCTACCTCCAGGCGCTCGAGCCCTTGAGGGACGAGTCGCAGCGCGGGCACCTCCTCGGCGAAGCCGCCGAGCCCCTGCGGAAGGCCATTGCGCTTCGCTCCAAGCGCTTCAAGGCCAGCGACAACGTCACGGATGGCGCGCCCGTCCTCACCCCGGGCAGCGTGGTGGGCCGCTTCTATTTCGCCGACGGCTCCAGCGTCCAGGTGCGTACCCTGCTGCTGCTCACCGACGAGAGCTCCATGGCGCGTGCGGAGCTGCGCGTGCGCAACGCTCCTCGTGGAAGCCCGCGCGTCATCATTCCCGGGGAGGACGGCCGTTGGCGGGGCTACAGCGCCGAATTCAACACCGCCGCCGGAGTTTCCGAGCCGCTCGAGGACCCCAAAGGCAACGTCTACTGGTACTACCCGGGCACGCTCCTCATCCGCCCGGGAGACTGGCGGCCGGGGCTCCCCGGTACGGGCGGGTTGGCGGCCCTGCGACGGGAGCTTCTCCAGACAGCCCTCGCCACGGCGACACCGCAAGCACCCCAGCCCCTCGTCGCCCTCGACCATGACGTGCTCTCCCTCCTCACCCCGGACGAGCGCCTGGGCGTCTTCAACACCCTTCTCACGGGCCCCGCGCTCAGCTCCGACATGAGGGAGGACGCGGTGCACCTGCTGGCGCGTGTGCTGCTGTCCACGCCCGACATGGAGTTTCCCCCGCTGGAGCGCAAGCTCACTTCCGGTGGGGCGCTGGAGAAGCTGCTTGGCAGCAACGCGCCACACAGCAAGGTGACGCTGGGACAGGCCTTCACCCAGAAGGCACTCGCCTCGTTTCCCCTCACGCTGGAGCTCCTCGAGTCCCTGCCCACCTTCCACCTGGGGCGTGAGGGCGAGAGGGCATACCTGCTCAACGTCCCCTCTGGACTGGTGTCCACGACATTGGTGGCGCCGGAGGCGTGGGAGGAGCAGCAGGGGGTGCGCCTCGGGGCCGAACCCGCTCTGGCCGGAGAAGTGGCGGGGCCCTCCAGGCGCATGGCCCTGTACTTCCAGCCGGTGCGGCAGGAATTCCAGGCCCGCTACCTGTCCTCGGTGGACGAGGCGCCGCGCAGCCGGGCTCTGCACCCACTGGAATGGGTGCGGGTGGAAGTGCATGGGCCACAGCCGCGCTCACACCTGATGACGGCCATGGAGCTGGCCTTGCTCGCTTCCACACCGGACACGTCGCCTGTCTGGTCGGCGGTGGGCCGCATCAGCGAGATGCACATGGTGTACGGCGCCGTGTCGGCCCTGGCGCGGGCGCCGCTGTTGACAGGAGTGCCGGCCACGGCAGCGCAAGGCGGGACGCTGGCGGCGGCACGGGGAGCGGCGGTCCGCCTCTTCGTGGGCCGCATCTCGTTGGTGGCGGCCCTGGCGGTGGTGGACACGTACCGGGACGAGCTGTCGCGGACGCCAGCGGGACGGGACTTTCTCGCAGTGCACGACGCGGCCATGGTGGCGCTGGCTGCCCGGGACATCTACAAGCTCACCACCTCGGGCATAGGACGCGAGCTGGTGTACCGGGGAGGGCTGGTGTTGAGCGCGGCGGGTGCCCGGGCCTCGTCCGGGCTGCGCGAGTCGGTGGAATCCCTCCAGGCCCTGGTGAAAACGCTGGAGCGGATGCTCGCCGAGGGCAAGGCCGTTGCGACGCCGGAGGGCTTGCGGTTTTCCCTTCCTGGCGGCGCGGAGGCCTTCAAGCAGGCCTTCTTCGCCGTCCGCGGAGAGATGGCCGCCGCACGGGCCCTCGGGGGCATACGCGGCGCGGGGCTCGCGGCCGAGGAGGCCGAGAAAACGCTGGAGGCGCTCAAGCAGTTGTCGGCGGAGAGCCAGGAAATGGCGAGCGCCTACGGTGCAGTGGCGCGGCGCGCGGCGGCCTTGCCGGCGGACAAAGCCCAAGCGTACCTCGCCGCCGTGGAATCACTGCGCTCCTCCGCGCGCAGTGCGGCGAAGCCTGCGCTGGCGCAGTTGCTGAGGCGCTCTGGAGCGCCGAGCCTGGTGGACTCGCTCGCCTTCATGAAGGAAGCCGAGTGGCTCGTCAGCCACCCGGAGCTGGACGCCGAGGCCGTGGCCAAGCTTGCGGGGAAGGCATGTAGGGACAGAGTGGATCTGGGCTGGCTGCGCTCAACGGGGCTTCCCCTGGAGTACCTCAACTTCTTAGGCAGGAACGAGAAGACGGCTTGGAAACTGTTCCAGCAGGCGGCAGCGGAACCGTGGAACTTAGCGGTGCAACGACGGGCGCGTGAGCAACTCCGAGGCATCGCAATGGAGATGCTGACAGAGCGCAACGCACAGAAGCTCTTCCCGGGCTTCCGGCTCACGGGGCGACAGGTTCCATTGAAAGGGGGGCACGTCATCGACAATGAGATAACGGCAATACTTGGCTCGCGGCTCCAACATGGAGTGGAAGCAAAGGGCTGGAACAAAGACAGGTGGCGCATGGCGCTCAATGCATGGTATGCCAAGCAAGGCGCGCAACCAATCAGCGACCAGCAGGCTGCACTAGCAGATCAACTGCAGCGCCTACTCGAACAACTCGCCGATGCAGCGAAGGCGCCCCGGGGGAAACCCTTTCTCGTTATCACCGACAAGCTAAGTGGGCCGACCAAGGCCAAGCTTCAAGGCTTTCTGTTGAACCACTCGCCGAGCACACAGGTCATTGAAGTGGAGGAAGCCCGAATACTGGAGCAGACGAAGCAGTTGCGCGCCGCATTCAAGCTTCCCGAGGATTTGTCCGGAGGTGCGCCATGAACCGGTGGCCTATCTGGGCGGTCTTGGCTCCAGGCGAGCCCACACGGCTGGAGAGCCGCGCCCTAGCCCTTGCGATGCCGGACTGGGACGAAGAGGACGGAGAAGAACTGCCTTTCGAGTTCGTCCTGGGCAGTGGCCGTTACCATGCCATTGTGGGAGCTGACCCCATCGACATCGGCGCCGAGATGCAAATCGCCAAAGCCCTGTCGCTCGAATGCGATGAGCCGGTGTACTCGATTGAGCGCGCCAACGACCCCTGGACCGTCATGTCGTGGCGAAACGGTGCGCTTGAAATCTTGGAGGTGAGCCCAGACGGCTTGGCGAAGTCTCTTGGTTGTCCGCTGCCAGGAGGCGAGGAAGCGGCTAACCGCAGCGCGAAAAATCCCCTGCGGAAGGTCTCGGTGGTGGAAGGAGTCCGGGCACAAGAGGCGATTCGGGTTCTGGAGGAGGATGTTGGCGAGCCACTCACTCCGGGGCGCTATCGCTTCGAGGACACGCCGCAAGGGCTCCGGATCTCCAGCGGAACTGGCGACGTAGGCTTCGCTGACATCACCCTCTCAGAATGGCTTCCACATGTAACGGCCTATGGAGTAGTTGCCTCACCAGGCCTGGATATGTTCTTTGTCACCGTTCTTCGGGGCGGAGAATGCATCGGCCTTTTCTCGCTGCCGCCTCGTGAGGATTCATTCATGCCGGCGGTGAGTACCATCAAAGACGAGCACTCGCCCGAGCGGATCCTCGCGGCGCTGGGCATCTCTCCGGAGTTGTTCCGAAATGAATGACGGGTGCCGGGGCGGCCTCGCCCTGGCGCAGGCACCCGTCCGAGCGAATGCTCGCGGTGCGGGCCGGACATGCCACCGCTCTCGAGTACGGTCTGCTCCAGGATCGGTTCCTGCGTTCCACACGAATCCCTGGTAGGTAGCTCCACGCCCTTCTGCTCCTGAGGGCCTACGCCGCCTGTTGTGCCTCGGGGGCCACGTCGCCGTGCCCGCTCTTCCCGTGCGAGGCCGCGAGCTGGCCGCTCAGCACTGGCAATGCCACCTTCACCGCCACCGTCAGCACCATCAGTCCGACGGCCCAGATGCCGGCGGTGATCTTCCACTCCGTCAGGGTGGGGACGTACTCCACCACCTCGTGCAGGGTGCTCGGGACGAAGCCAGGGATGATGAGGCCCATGCCCTTTTCAATCCACACACCCGCGAAGGCCAGCGCGCACGCCAGGTTGAGCAGCCCCACGTGCTTCCGCGTGGCCGGCAGGTGCACCAGCACCGCCGAGGCGATGTTGAGCGCCACCGCCGACCAGATCCACGGCACCAGTGCATGGTGTCCGTGCGAGCCGAAGAACAGGTAGCGCACCGCCGTGGCGTGCGAGCCGCCCGTATAGAAGGCGGTGAACAGCTCCGAGCCCAGCATGAACAGGTTGAGGAGCACCGTCACCCGCATCACCGACGTCAGCGTGCGCAGCGGGCCCTCGCCGATGGGCAGCCCCGTGAAGCGGCGGATGACCTGCAACAGCACGATGACGAACGCCGGGCCCGTGATGAACGCGGACGCGATGAACCGTGGCGCCAGCAGCGCCGAGTTCCAGAACGGCCTGCCCCCGAGCCCGCTGTAGAGGAACGCCGTCACGCTGTGGATGCTGATGGCCCAGAAGATGGAGAGGAAGACGAACGGCAGGTACCACTGCTTGCGCGGCTTGCGGCCCAGGAACCGCATGTAGAGGAGATAGCCGCAGATGTGCAGGTTGATGAGCAGGTAGCCATTGAGCACCACCACGTCCCAGGAGAGCATGGACACCGGCCAGTTGAACCGGCCAATCCCTGGCATGATGTGCCAGAAGCGGTCCGGACGCCCCAGGTCCACCACGATGAACAACAGACAGATGGAGATCGCCGCGATCGCCAGCAGCTCGCCGATCAGCGTGACGTCATGCATCTCGTGGTCGTGGTACAGGTACGCGGGGATGACCATCATCACCGCGCCCGCCGCCAGTCCCACCCCGAAGGTGAAGTTGGCGATGTACAGGCCCCATGAGACATGGTCGCTCATCCCCGTGAGGGCCATGCCCCCGGCCAGCTGGTGTGCCCAGGCATTGGCACCCACCAGGGCAATCGCGGTGAGCACCGTCATCCACGTGTAGAAGCGCCAGCTCCCATCCGTGCTCATCCACAGGAGCCGGCCCAGGAACCGCGGGTAGTCGAGCAGGTGTCGGGTAGCGGCCATGGCTCACTTGTCGAAGAAGTAGAAGAAGCGGGGCCGCGTCCCGAGCTCTTCCTTGAGCACGAAGACGCGCTTGTTCTCGAGCACCCAGCGGATGGGGCTCTTCGGATCCAACAGGTTGCCGAACACCCGCGCCCCCGTGGGGCACGCCTCCAGGCACGCCGGCAGCCGGCCCGCCCGCGTGCGGTGCAGGCAGAAGGTGCACTTCTCCACCACGCCCCGCGGACGCACGCGGTTGGAGAGGTAGCCCTGGTCCGGGTTGAGCTCCTCGGGCGGAATCTCCGGCTTCGTCCAGTTGAAGCGCCGCGCGTGGTAGGGGCACGCCGCCTCGCAGTACCGGCAGCCGATGCACCAGTTGTAGTCCACCACCACGATGCCGTCCGGCTCCTTCCACGTCGCCTGCACCGGGCACACCTTCACGCACGGCGCGTTGTCGCACTGGTGGCACTGCACCGGCAGGTAGTACTTCCCCTCGGCCGGCACCGGATGGTCGTAGTTCGCGTTGCCGTGCTCCAGGTCCAGGCTGCCCTGCTGCATCTCCAGCACCCGGATGTACGAGTTCCCCGTGCTCCGGTCGTGGTTGTTCTCCTGGTGGCACGCCTCGGCGCACCGGCGGCAGCCGATGCACACGCTCAGGTTCAGCGCGTAGCCGAACGACACGCCCTCCTGCGGCGGCAGGTCCTGGATGTCCACGTCCCGGCCGTACTTCTGTTTCGCCTCGGCCTTCAGGTGGACCAGGATTCGCGCCATCTCGTCGCGCGTCAGCTCCTTGTAGTGCTTCTGGAGGAACGCATCGACGCTCAGGTCCTGTGTCCACTCGGTGAGCGGCGCCATCGCGTGCGCGAAGGCCGCGGCCCCGAGCGTGGCCCCGGCGCCCTTCATCACGGTGCGGCGGGAGAAGATGTCACTCATGGTGCTGGGGCTCCTTCGTGTCCGGCTCGCCCTGGGCGGACGGGTGGCGCGGAGGCATCACCGGATGCCCGCCCGCGTACTTCGGCGAGTGTGGGTCGTGGCAGCTCACGCAGTGGTTCCGCGTGCGGTCTCCCTTCGACAAATCCCAGTAGCCCGTCATGCCGCCGTGCGCCCCCGCCTTGAAGTCGCGGTACTGCGGCCCGTGGCACTGCGCGCACAGCGTCACCGCCTCCGGCATCGGCAGCGGCTCGCCCGTGGCCAGGTGCAGCGAGCGCGGCTGGCTGGCCTGGTGGCACGAGGTGCAGGCGAGCTCACCGTGCCGGAACTGGAGGCCCTGGTGGAACTCCTTCAGCTCCTCGGGCCGCGAGGGCATGGGCTTCGTCTCACGCAGCGAGTGGCAGCTCTCGCACGCCACGCGAAGCGGCCGGCCCAGCGCGTCCTTCTGGTCGCTCTCCACCGAGGTGAGCTTCGCCGGCTGGTGGAGCGTCTCCTTGCCGGTGGGCGCCCCCGGGGGCGGTTGGAAGCGAGCGGGCTGATCCTTCCCGCACCCGCCGAACGCGAGCAGCACGGCGGCGAACGCCGGGCGCATCCATCTGTCGAGAGGATTCTCCACGGGTGCTTGCGCAAAGCAGCGTCCGTGCCAGCACCTCCCGTCCCTGTGGGCCCACCGTGAAGACGTCCCGGTCCGCCCGCCTGCCCGCGAAAAACCTGCATCAGCGAGGCAGCTTTGAACGCAGGCTTTGCGTCACCTCCGCCGGCTCCTCTCGGGGGCCGGGGTGGTCCACCTCTTGCTCCTGGGGGTCATGCCCGAATGGACGGAGCCTGTATGCCCATCAGCAGTCTGGTGCTCACCCTCGATGCTTCTCCCGAACGGAGGGCGAGCGCGCTTCGTGAAGTCGCTCGAGATCCGCGCATCACCCTGGGGACTCCCCTGGAGGAGCGCTGGCTTCCGGTGGTGACGGACACCGGCAGTCTTTCCGAGGGCGAGGCGCTCGCGGAGTCCCTGAGGGATCTCCCCGGAGTGAGCTTCGTGGACGTCGTGATGGTGGATTTCTCCGAGGAGGAGCGCTGAACCATGGATCGCCGGGACTTCCTCAAGGGCACGGCCATGACGGCGGCGACGCTCGCCGCCAGCCGCCTCGCGTATGGCCAGGACAAGGCGGCGGGGACTCCGCCCGCTGTCACGGGTGGCCAGGGCGTGCAGTGGAACAAGGCGCCCTGCCGCTTCTGTGGCACCGGCTGTCACGTGCAGGTGGGCGTGCAGAACGGCAAGGTGGTGGCCATCGCGGGTGATCAACAGGCGCCGGTGAACAAGGGCCTGCTGTGCGTGAAGGGCTACCACGTGGGGCTCGCCCTCTACGGGAGCGACCGGCTCACCACGCCGCTCCTCAAGAAGGGTGACACGCACGTGCCCATCAGCTGGGAGGAGGCGATCGACATCGTCGCCCGCCGCGTGCTGAAGGACCCCAAGGGCTTCGGCCTCTACGGCAGCGGCCAGTGGACCATCCCCGAGGGCTATGCCGCCTCGAAGTTCGTCAAGGGCGGCCTGGGCTCCAACCAACTGGATGCCAACGCGCGGCTGTGCATGGCGTCCGCGGTGACGGGCTTCCTCGCCACCTACGGCGTGGACGAGCCCGCCGGTTGCTACGACGACCTCGACGCCTGCGACGTGCTCATCATGTGGGGCAACAACCCCGCGGAGATGCACCCGGTCCTCTTCTCGCGCGTCATCGATCGCCGCTCGCGCGGGGAGAAGGTGACGCTCATCGACATCGGCACGCGCAAGACGCGCACCAGCGGTTTCTGCGACCACTCGCTGCGCTTCAAGCCGAACACGGACCTGGCCATCGCGTGTGGCATCGCCCACCTGCTGGTGGAGAACGGCACCTACGACAAGGCCTTCGTCGAGGCCCACTGTGCCTTCCGCGCCCCCAGCGAGCCCGCCGCGCTCGAGGGCAAGGCCATCACCTTCGAGGAGTACCGCGAGCTGCTGAAGCCCTACACCCCGGAGAAGGTGGAGGCGATCTCCGGTGTGCCGGCGAAGGACCTGCGGATGCTCGCGGACCTGTTCGGCCGGCGCGACGTGCGCATCACCAGCCTGTGGTGCATGGGGATGAACCAGCACACCCGGGGCACGGCCATCAACAACCTGGTCCACGGGCTCCACCTGCTCAGCGGACACTTCGGCAAGCCGGGGGACGCGCCGACCAGCCTCACCGGCCAGCCCTCCGCGTGCGGCACCGTGCGCGAGGTGGGCACGCTCGCCCATGCGCTCCCCGGTGGCCGCGTGGTGGCCAGGCCCGAGCACCGCGCCCAGATGGAGGAGATCTGGAACGTCCCCAAGGGCCGTCTCCACGACAAGCCCGGTTACCACACACTGGAGATGTGGAAGCGCTTCTCCACGCCCACCGAGCAGGGTGGCGACATCCACACCCTCTGGGTCCAGGTCACCAACCCCGCGCAGACGCTGCCCAACACGCACAAGCTGGTGGACCCCAGCCGGAAGCTGGCGGACAAGTTCCTCATCGTCTCGGATGTCTACCCCTCGGCCACCGCGCGCATCGCGGACCTCATCCTCCCCTCGGCCATGTGGGTGGAGAAGAACGGCATGGTGGGCAACTCCGAGCGGCGCACCCAGCAGTGGTTCAAGATGGTGAAGCCTCCCGGCCAGGCCCGTGACGACGCCTGGCAGCTCATCGCCGTGGCCCACCGGCTCCTCGAGCTTGGCTTCGAGGGCATGAAGGACAAGGACGGCCGCTTCCTCTTCGAGGTGAAGGGCAAGGACGGCAAGCCCGTGCCCCTCTGGGACTTCGCCCACTACTACGACGTCAACGTGGACGAGCACCTCTTCGAGGAGTACCGGAAGACGACCCGCATCAAGCACAAGGACCTGGCGCCCTATCAGGAGTACGTGAAGGCGCGCGGCCTGCGCTGGCCCGTGGTGCAGCAGCCGGACGGCAGCTGGCGCGAGACGCGCTTCCGCTTCGCCGGCTTCGATGACCCCTACGTGAAGAAGGGGCGGGACATCCAGTTCTACCACTCGACCACGCACGACGACCGGGCGCAGATCTGGTTCAGCCCCTACGAGCCTCCTCCCGAGTCCCCCGACACCGAGTTTCCCTTCTGGCTGTGCACCGGCCGCGTCATCGAGCACTGGCACTCGGGCACGATGACCATGCGGATTCCGCAGCTCCAGCGCGCCATGCCCCAGGCGTATGTGGAGATGAACCGCGCGGATGCGCGGCGGCTCGGGGTGGGCAATGGGGACCAGGTGACGGTGGAGACGCGGCGCGGGAAGTTGGACCTGCCCGTGTGGGTCGGCGGCCGCGGTGAGCCGCCCGAGGGCTCGCTCTTCGTTCCGTTCTTCGACGAGCGGCTGCTCATCAACGGGCTCACCCTCGACGAGCATGACCCGTTCTCCAAGCAGCCCGATTACAAGAAGTGCGCGGCCCGTGTGCGACGGCGTGAGCTCGTCGCGGAGAAGCAGGGATGAGCCCCGAGGGTGGACAGGGCAGTGGTCTCGGAGCGCGTTGGCTCCACGTGGGCGCCGCCGTGGCGGTGGCGCTCGCTGCCACGGGGTACTTCGCGGGCATCCGCGCGCCGGAGATGCCGGAGCGTCCGGTGGCCTCGGATCCCCACGCGCAACGGGCCGAGCGTGCTCCGAGCTACGGCGAGTTGCGAGAGCAGCGGCGAGGGGCCAATGCGCGCATGTACGAGGGGGCCATCGGCGCGTTGGCGGAAGAGCCGTTTCCGGTGAAGCCGCTGCCCGTGGCCACCCCCGAGCAGCGCGCACAGGCAGTGGCACAGCGTCAGGGCCATCGCGCCTATGACGGAGCGCCGCCCACCATTCCCCATGAGATTGATCAGCGCGAGGTGCCCGGCTGTCTGGCCTGCCATGGCGAGGGGATGAAGCTGGGCAACCGGGTGGCTCCGAAGATCAGCCATCCGCCGTACCAGAGCTGCACGCAGTGCCATGTGGTGGGGGACTCGCCGCGTCCGTTGGCTCCGTACAAGGACTCTCCGAGGAATGGTTTCGTGGGACTGGCCTCGGCGGGGAAGGGCGAGCGGGCGTGGCCAGGGGCTCCGCCGACCATGCCCCACCCGACGCTCATGCGGGACAACTGCGCGAGCTGCCACGGTCCGCGCGGTCTCCCCGGGCTGCGCACCTCGCACCCCGAGCGGCAGAACTGCCAGCAGTGCCATGGCTCCTCGGCGCGGCTCGACCAGCGCGTCAGTGGGGCAGGGGGGCCCGGTCTGGCCATGGAGGCTCGGCCATGAGCTCCCAGGTCACGCTCAGCCGCCGTGCGTTCCTCGGGTTTCGTCGGCGCCAGGAGGAGCCCAAGCCCCCGATGGCTCCGGCTCCGGCTCCGGCTCCCGTGCCCGCTCACGCCGCGCCCGAGCCCGGCTTCTCGCTCGAGGCGTTCTATTCCTCCCGTGCGCGCTCGGGCGAGGTGACGGGCCGCGAGCTGCCGGTGTTCTCCTTGCGCGAGGGGCTCGCCGTTCCGCAGGAGGGCATCAGCCGGATCGGAATGCCCGTGGCCGGGATGACCGTGCGGGTGCGTCCCCAGCTCTGCCTCGCGTGGCAGGGTTCGTTCTGCGGTACCTGTTCCGAGCGCTGCCCCGTCGAGGGCGCCATCACCCTCGAGTCGGGCCGTCCGAGCGTCGTGGAGTCGCGGTGCAACGGCTGCGGCCTCTGCGTCCAGGCCTGCCCGGCTCCGCTCAACGCCCTCGAGTTCCTCCCTCCCCGCCAGCAGGTCCCAGGTCCATGACGACAGGTATCCGCCTCGCGAATGCTTCTCCCGAGAACGCCGCGCTTCCGCAGTTGCAGGACGCGATCCTCGACCCGGAGACCCTGGCGCAGTTGTTCCGGGACATCCAACGCTGTGCCGTCGTGGACGAGGTGCTGCTCAAGGGCGGCGCTTCGTTGATGGCCTCCGAGAAGTCCGTCCCGCTCTCCGAGGCCGAGCTGGCAC
Source organism: Archangium sp. (assembly GCF_057119385.1). Lineage (NCBI taxonomy): Bacteria > Pseudomonadati > Myxococcota > Myxococcia > Myxococcales > Archangiaceae > Archangium > Archangium sp. The sequence goes on from NZ_DBNGVP010000164.1 coordinate 57,114, forward strand.
TCCGGGAGAAGCGCGTGGTCGGCGTGCAGATCCGTTACTGGTACGACGGTACGAACTGGTGGGACACGCTGATGCACACCCCCCGAGGGGTCCGGTTGATCCGCATCGAGCACAGGGTGGGTTGAACACGGGCACGGATACCCTCACCCCGTCCCTCTCCCGGAGGGCGAGGGGAGATTGGCTCAGTGTCACCTCACTCCGCTCCGGTTGTACGTCAGTGTTCTCTTCGCCCGCGTTACAGCGAGATCTCCCACTCCTCCGCTACCGCGCGCTGCGCCTCCGCCTCCTGCTCCCGCCCCAGCTTCTCCAGCAGCGTGGGCCACAGCACCGGATGCGGCAGCCCCTCCGCGCACCGGCGCAGGCCCGCCTCCACCTCACCCAGGTCCGCCTCCGGCGGCACGGCCAGCAGCGCGAAGAATCCGGGCACCTCCTCACCCTCCGGACTCGTCAGCCGGTACGTCTCCGAGGTGCGCACCGACAGGCGCGCCCCGCACGCCCCCAGCGTCTCGTACATCCGCTCGATGGCCTCATCGCCCGGGCCCACGCCATCCAGCGCGAAGACGCTGTACCGGCCCGGCCGGAGCACCTCCACGACGGGGTACAGCCAGGAGTGATCTTCCTCCTCTCCCTCGGCGGGTCCCTCGTTGAGGGGCGTGGCGTCGAAGGCCACGACATCCCCCACGTGCTGCGCGGAGTCGGGCATGGCGATGGAGACCACGCGTGCGGTGACGGGGCCGGTGCGCCGTGCCCACACCTCCGTGAACGTGCCGTCCGGCTCGGTGTAGCGCAGCCGGCACGGCTCCCACTCCTCCTCCACCGGGCCCGAGTCCCCGGACAGCTTGATCCCGAGCCGCGCGGCGGACGCGCGCACCACGTCCCAGCGCCCGAGCAGGGTGGCCACGAGCACCCGGTCCCAGTCGTGCGGCCCCGGCTCCGGCCAGCGGGCCACGGCGGCGTCCAGCCGCGCCAGGGCCTGCTCCCGCTCGCCCGTGTCGCGCTCCACCGCCGCGAGCGCCAGGGTGGTTCCGCGCAGCTCCGGGTCGAGCTCCAGCATCGCGCGCATCGGGGCCTTGGCCGCGGCCTTGTCACCCGACTCGAGCGCGGCCCGGGCCCGCAGCCGGTACGCCTCCACGCGCAGGGGCGTGTCACCGGACGTGGACAGCACCGAGTCGGCGAGGGCATGCAGCTCCGTGAAGCGCCGCCGCTCGAGCAGGTTCATGCCGAGCTCGTGCACGACGTCGGGCGTGGGGTGCGCGTCCGCGTCCAGCAGCGAGCGCAGCGCCACCTCCGCTTCCTCGCCGCGGCCGAGCCGCTCCAGTGCCTTCGCCTGGGCGCGCACGAGCGTCGCCCGCTCCCCGGGCCAGCGCGTCCGCGCCGCGTCGAGCATCCGGAGCACGTCCTCGGGGCGCGCCTCCGCCAGCTCGAGCAGCGCCGCGGCCGACTCCGGCGGCTCGGGAGGGCGCTCGGACATGAGGGCCTCCGCCCGCGCTCGCAACTGGCGCAGTGTCTCGTCCGCGCCCAGCGGCTTGCGCAGCCGGGGCACGAGCGCCTCAAGCCTTTCGCACGCGTGCAGGGCGGAGTGGGGCTGGCCTCGCTCCAGGGCGGCCTCGGCGCGCTGTACCTCGATGCGGACCGCTCCGCGGATGGCTCCCGTGCTCGCGAGCCGCCCGGCGAGCTCCAGCAGCGTGCGCTCCAGGTTCGCGTCGTTGCCGATGCCACCGGCCTTCCTCAGTTGCGCGAGCGCTCCCGCCCACGAGCCGTAGTGGCCGGGCGTGGCGCGCACCGCGGACAGGGAGGGCAGGACCTCGAGGGCCTCGGAGGTTCGTCCCATGCGCGCGAGCACCCGCGCTTGCAGGATGCGCGCTTCCACGCGGGAGTGGTCCGAGGAGGTGGTCGCCTCGTACTCCTCCGCCGTCGCGAGCGCCTCCGGCAACCGGCCCAGCGCGAGGAGCACGTCGCCGCGCTCGCCCAGGAGGTACTTGCGCTTGTGCCCCTGGCCCGCCGCGACCAGGGCGGCTTCCTGCTTCTCGAGCCACGCGAGCGCCTCCTCGAAGCGCTCCTCGTCCAACAGGCCCAGGAAGTACTCGGTGGAGAGGCACGTGAAGCACGGCCAGCTGGGATCGATGCGCGAGAGCGTCTCGAGCACGACCGCCTTGCGCTCGGAGGCCCAGCCCGGGCCGTCCGCGCGCCCATAGCACCCGGCCACGTCCTGCGTGGAGCAGACGCTCTGGGGGCACTCGCGCGTCTCCTCGCGGTGGGCGAACTCCAGGAGCGAGATGGACTCGGAGAGCCACTCCCCCGGCTCGGAGCGGTGGAAGATGCGGCTCTGCAGGTTCCAGTGCCGGAAGAAGACCTCCAGCCACGGGCTCTTCGCCTGCCGGGCGAGCGCGAGCGCCTCGGGGAAGAGGGCGTCCACCTGCGTGTGGGCGTCCTCCGTGACGACGGTGGGCAGCCGGTCGATCAGCTCGGCGAGGCGGGTGTTCCCCATGCGGCGTGCTTCGGCTTGGGCTTCGTTCACCCACTTCCAGATGTCCATGACGGGTGTGTTTCCTCGTGAAGGGTGGGTCAGGCGGAGGGCGGGAGCAGCGCGCACAGCGCCGCGGAGATGCCTTCCAGGGCCGAGGCCACGCTCGGTGCCCCGGCGCGCTCGTCACGGTGCGAGAGGAGCGTGCACAGGCCGGAGAGGAGCCGCGCGGCGGAGCGAGCCCGGTCCTCGGGAGCCGCGAGCAGGGCCTGCAGCGTGGGGGCGTCCACGTTGAGGTAGAGGCGCGCCTGGGCGCGGGAGGAGAGGGTGGCGGTGAAGCCGCGCGCCAGCGACAGCACCGCGGCGCCGATGCGCTTGTCCGCCGTGTCCGCCTCGAGCTTCGCCTTCAGCTCGGCCTCGCGGTCCGGCACCAGCACCAGCGGCAGGGCGGGCGGGGAGAAGCGGCTCGGCACCAGCTCCACGCCATCCTCCGCGAAGAGGGCGCGCAGCCGCTCCTCCTGCGCGGGCTCGAGCTGCACGCGGGGGAAGAGGGCCGCGTTGCCCTCGCGCGTGCCGAGCTGCAGCACGGGCAGTCCCTGCCGCTCGGCCCACCTCCGGGTGAAGGGCAGCGCGGCGTAGCGGCCCGAGTCCACCACGGGCACGCCGAGCGCGCGGCAGAGCACCTCCTCGGGCCCGCCGCTCTCTCCGGTGGAGGCGTGCAGCCGGCCTCCGCTGCGTCGGCGCACCGCGGGCAGGGTGAGGTCTCCCTCGGTGGTGGGCACCTTGAGCGCGTCCGCGAGCAGGGTGAAGAGCCGCTCGTCGCACAGGGCCGCGCCGAGCAGGGCCTCGTTGTGCCGCTGCAGCAGCCGCCGCCAGGTGGTTTCGTCCTCGCGCGCCAGCCGCGACAGCCCGTCGATGAGGCACTCGCGCACCTGCTCCGCCGTCACGTCGAAGGCCGCGTCGCGCTGGACGTCCTCGCGGCTCGCCGTGGGGGTGAGCGCGTCCGCTTCGAGCACGCCCCCCACGAAGCCGGCCCACTCCGGGAGCAGCTCGCGCGCGTCGCGGCTCACCAGCATGCCGCGCACGAAGACGGAGAGGTTGCGGTTGTCCGAGGTGCCGTACGTGGCGCCGTCCTGCAGCCACAGCAGGCCGCGCGCACTGCCTCCGTTGCCGGAGGCGACGGGCAGCGTGCACAGCGGCTCGAAGCGCTGCTCGAAACGGGCGGCGAAGGCCCGCTCGAGCGTGCGACGGCGCAGGGGCGAGTGCGCCTCCGTCTCGCGCCACGGTGGAGGGGGACGGTTGATGGCGGGCCGCTCGGGGCTGCCCACGTGGATGGCCATGGGCAGCAGGCAGCAGTAGCGCTGCAGCAGTGCCTCCAGCGTGGGCGCGTCACACAGGGGCCGGAAGCGCTCGGAGAGCTGGAGCACCACGCGTGTGCCCACGTCCTGCGCGGTGTGCGGGGCCACCGTGTAGCGCTCGCCCCCGGCGCTGGAGAAGTGCCACGCCTCCTGGGGCGTCTGGAAGGAGGTGGTGTAGAGGTCCACCCGCGTGCTGACCACGTAGGCGGAGAGGAAGCCGATGCCGAACTGGCCGATGAGCCCCGCGTCCGCGCCCGCGGCCCGGAGGCGCCCGGTGTAGCCCGCGCCCACCGTGGCCAGGTAGCGGTCGATCTCCTCTCGGGTGAGCCCCGCTCCGTTGTCCACGATGGACAGCGTGCCCGCGGCCGCGTCCGGCACCACGAGGATGCGCGCCTCCGGGGCGGACGTGTCCTCCAGCCTCCGGCGCGTGCAGCTGTCGTGCGCGTTCTGCACGAGCTCACGGACCACCACCTCGGGGGTGGAGTACATGTTGTTGGCCAGCACTCGCATCAACCCACCCAGGTCCACCTGGGTGCGCACCAACTCGGCAACAGGACTCACGCGCTCTCCGGCAAGGAACGGAGCCCGCACGGTAGGCGAGCCCGGCGGGGGAAGGGAACGCGGAGGAAGGCCACTTCCGCACGCGATCCGCGGCTCCAGGGACGTGGTGCCCCAGCTCTCCTGACCGATGCTCTTCGTCCGTGTTGTCCGATACTCGCCTACACGAGGGTGTGTCGCGCCCGCCCGCGTTTCAACCCATGCCTTCCTCAGGGCTGGAAGAAGCCATCCGACAGGGTTCGGAGGAAGGCGACGATCGCGGCCTCCTCCTGCCCGGAGAGTCCAAGTGCTCCCAGCTCTTCGGTGTTGACGTTCAACCCCACCTCCGGCGGTGGCCAGCAGTCGTCGCTGGCGAGGCCGGGAGTCTCCGGCAGGCAGACGGGCAGAACGTCTCGTGTGTTGTAGAAGTGGACGACGGACTCGAGGCTCTTGAAGTAGCCGTTGTGGCCGTAGGCCTTCACGAAGTCCGGCCGGGGCCGCTTGTCCACGTTGCGCAGGGTGGGGACCTTGTGCAGTCCGAGGTTGGCTCGCACGAACGGCCGGAAGTCCGGGCGCTGCACCAGGAAGGCGCCCAGGCCATGGTCCACCCAGGCGGCGCCGAGCGGGTTGCGCTCCGTGAGGGTGTACCAGGGGTTCTCCAGGTTCCGTGGCAGGCCCAGGTTGTCATACGAGTCATCGGTGAAGAGGGGGGGCTCGCCTCGAGGGCCGGGCTGGCTCGGGTGGCATTGGGCGCACTTCGCCTTGCCCTCGAAGAGCTGCAGGCCCTGCTTCTCCACGGCTGTCAGCTCGGCGCGCCCGGCCAGGTACGCGTCGTACTTGGAGGAGAAGGCATTGACCTCCCGGGAGCCCTCGTAGGCCACGATGGCGCGGGCGATGGCGTCATAGGCCCGGTCCACGTGGGCGCCGTCGCAGATGGCCTGCCCGTGGACGTCACGGAAGAGCTTCCCGTACGGCGCGGCGCACACCTTGGCGACGACAGAGGCGGCATGGGGGTTGTTCTGCTCCACGGGGTTGAGGAGGGGCCCCTGGGCCTGGTCCGCCGCGGGGTTGCCCAGCTTCTCACCCGTGGCGCGGCCGTCCGAGAAGCGGCCGCCCTGGAAGGTGCCCTCTGCTTCGATGCGGTGGAAGACGGGGGCGCGCGTGGCGTAGGCGGCCGAGGGCGGCTTGCGGTTGCCGAACCGCCCTGGCACGGCGCCCTCGTAGACGGCCCCGTGCGCGTTGACCCTGGCATTCGGGCCCGTCCAGCCCGCCGCGGGTGCATGGCAGGAGGCGCACGACTGTCCGGGCGGCTCGGACAGCCCGGTGTCGAAGAAGAGGCTCCTGCCGAGTTGCTCCACGGACGTGAGCGCCGGTGGCCCGGCCTTCTCGCCCGGCGGGCTGCCGCCACCGGCGAAGCCACCGAGTGTCAGCAGTCCGAGCAGTGCCACGAAAGCCATACGCACCTTCCGGGAATGGACAGACACTCGAAGCACGGCGTCAGTCCCCCGGATTGAGGAACAGGTTGACGACCGGATCGTTGCTGGCGTCCCAGCCCAACACCGCCACGTACATTCCCCGGCGGCCCCCGGTGTCTGTCTGCGAATTGAAGCCGGACGGGCAGGGGCTGCTGCCGCACAGCCAACCGTGGAAGAAGATGCGCTGCCCGCCGTCGAGCGCCGCCGCGATATCCCCGCCGCCGGGGCCGCACACCCCGCTCGTGCTCGCGGGGGTGAGCAGCGTGTTCTGCGTGACGGTGTTGAAGGCGTTGGCCGCCAGGCTGGAGGCCCGCATCCAGATGGTCTCGTAGCTGCACTGGTTGTAGGGGCCGCGCGAGGCGAACAGGACGTAGGCCCCACCGCGCTTCACGAGGACGGGGTTCTCCACGATGCGGTCCGAGCGCAGCAACTGGCGGCTGGTGGCACCGCTGAAGACGTGGGTGCCGGCCGCGTCGAGCCGGACGATGCGCAGCGATGATGGCAGTTGCTGCGTCTTGTAGAGCAGGTAGCGCGCGCCGTCGCTGTCCTTGAAGCCAGACGGATCGATGACACCGGCGGTCGAGATGGGACGGTTTGGAACGGTGTCGTCCGCGGTGGGGGTGTCGGCCAGGCCCGGGCAGACCAGCGGCCCGCCGGCCACCGGGGTGAAGGGGGCGCGGCGGCGGAGTGGCTTCATGGGTTCTCCCGGGTGGGGGTTGTGTCGCGCCGGCGATTCGCGGCTTCACCCACTTTCTTTGAGGGAGGCTTTTTCCCGGAATCCCAAAAAAAGATTTAAAATCAATTTCTGGGATTCTCGCGGGCACGTGCCCTCCGAAGAACATGAGGGTACGCGCCAGGGTGGAGGATTTTCCGATGCGCAAGGGGCTCGTCGCGGGGGGCGCATTGCTCGTGTTGCTGGCACTCCTCGTGAGCACCTTGTCCGGCGGCTCCGATGAGCGAAGGGCCTCCGAGGAGGCGTGGAGCGCCGGTACCGGTACGAGCCCGGGCGCCTCCACGCCAGACCGGGCGGCCAGCGGGAGCACGGCGCTGCGCGGATGGGTCCAGGATGCCCGGGGGATGCCCGTGGCCGCCCAGGTGCTCGCCTTCGAGGCCGGGCCCGCGGAGACGCAGGAGGGTCTGGCGCGGCACGTGGCCGCGGACGCGCTGGAGGCACCTCCGCGCGCCACCGTCACCACGGGCCCGGACGGAGACTTCCTGCTGCGCGTCCCCGAGGGCCGCTACCACCTGCTGGCCGAGGTGGAGGGACGGCCCGCCGCGCTCGCCCTGGACGTGCGGCCGGGCCCTTCCGAGGTGCGCCTGGTGGTGATGGACGGAGAGCGGCTGAAGGGCCAGGTGGTGGACGGGGAGGGGCGCGTGGCCCGGGCCCGCCTCACCGTGGTGAGCCTCGCGCCCGTCCGGCGTCTGCGGGAGGTGGAGAGCGACGAGACGGGCGCCTTCGAGGTGGAGGGGTTGCTCCCCCAGGCGCGCTATGGCGTGTGGGCCCGCGCGGCGTCCCATGGCGAGCGGGTGCTGCTCGTTCCCGCGTCCAGGCCCGTCACCGTGGTGCTGCCCTGCGCGGTGCGCGTGGAGGGCCGGGTGCTCGAGCGCGGCGTTGCCGTTGCCGGGGCCCGGGTGCGGTCGCGGGGGAGGGAGCCGGGCGTGCGGACCGACAGCGCGGGCCACTTCGTGTTGGAGGGGCTCGACTGCGGACGCACCGAGCTGCTCGCCGAGAGCGCCACGGGCGTGGGCGAACTGGCCATCGAGCCGCTGACCGAGGACACCTCGGGGCTCGAGCTGTCGCTGACGGCGGCGGGGGGGCTCCTCGTGCGGGTGGTGGAGGAGCGCTCGGGCCGGCTGCTCGAAGGCGCCAGCGTCGAGTCACCGGCCACACCGGCGCTCCACTGGCGCGAGGAGAGCGTGGCCCACTTCCGGGCCGCTCCGCTGGTACCGGGCCCCCATGCGCTCGTCGTCCGGGCTCCGGGCCATGGGGCCGTGCAGCGGACCCTCGAGGTGGGCGCGGGCCCCGAGACGGTCGTCGAGATCGCGCTGCGGCCGGAGCTCGTGCTGGCGGGCCGCATACTCGGACCCGAGGGGCTCGGGCTGGAGGGCGCGCGGATTCATCTCATGGGACCCGGGCGGAGCGGGGCAGCGGAGGTGCGCACGGGCCCGGATGGACGCTTCGAGGTGCGGGAGCTCTCGGAGGACACGTATACGCTGCGCGTCGAGCGCCCGGGGTACCTGTCCGTGGTGCGGGAGCTCCAGCTGCCGCGGACCGAGCCGCTGGAGCTCTCCGTGTTGCCCGCGGCGGCGGTGACCGTGCTGGTGCGTGGCATGCGCGGGGAGTCCGTGGAGCAGGCGTCCGTCACCCTCTCGGGGGTGGGCGAGGGGCGCGGGGAGACGGTGCGGGAGGAGGGCACGGGCGCCCGGGGTGCGGCCTCCTTCGGGGGCCTCGTTCCAGGCAGCTACATCGCGCGGGCGCGTGCCCCGGGCTACCTCCCGTCCGAGCCCGTCCCGGTGGAGGCGTGGGACGAGGAGTCCGTGCCCGTCACGTTGGTGCTGCGCGAAGGCGTCACGCTGTCCGGCCGCGTGCGGGACGAGCGGGGCATGCCGGTGGGCAATGCGGAGGTGGGCCTCCTGGGGGATGAAGCGGGCGTTGGCAGCGTCCGCACGGATGTCCAGGGCCGCTTCACCTTGTCGGGCCTGGCCCCGGGACGCGCCCGGTTGCGGGCGGAGAAGTCCGGCCACCCGATGCGAGAGGTGGAGGTGGAGGTGCCCGCGTCGAACCTGGAGCTGATGCTGGAAGGCCCGCGTGCCAGGGATTGAGTGCGGCGCGGATTTTTTTGCATCATTTCCCATGTCGTCGTCTCCACCCTCCCGGGGGCCTCCATGAGGACCCGCGGATGCGATACCCAGGAGGGGGGACGCCGTGAGACCAGCGCAGAGGAATGGCCGGAGTGTGGGAGCCGCGAGGTTTGCACGCGGGGGCGGGCTGACGTGGCTGGCCCTCCTGTGTGTCTGGCTGGGCTGCAGCCAGGGTGAGGAGCAGGAGGCGGTCAAGGCTCGCGCCACCGAGGGGGGCTGGGTGGCGGTGGGGCACCCGCGGGAACTCCGGGTGGAGGCCGCGCGGGAGGTCCTGCCGTCGCGGAAGGCGCCTCGCGTCTCCTGGCCTCAGGCTCCGGCGCGAGCACCTTCGGCGCGGGCGTGGCAGGAGGCTCCGAGCGAGGAGAGCGCGCTCCAGTTGGCGCGGGCGTACTTTCCGGAGCTCGTGGGCAGCCCGGAGCCCGAGCCACGGCGGATGCCCGTCCATCCCGAGGCCGCGCTGCGGGTGAGGTTGCCGGCCACGGAGAACGGCGAGTTGGAGGTGGCCACGCGGGGCTACGTCTTCCGGGCCAGGCCCCAGGCCTCCAGCGCGGGAGCGGCGTCGAAGCCTGTCGCGGGAGCGGCCTTCTACGGACCCAGGCACTTCTGGTCGGCGGAGGGCGCGCAGGGGTTGGAGGCGCGGGGGCTGACGCTGACGCAGCGGGCGGAAGAGTTCGTGGTGATGGAGGCCGGAGGGAGGCCGTACCGGGCCACCTATGAGGTGGAGGTGCCCGAGGGCATCCAGGTGCTGCGGGACGCGGGCGAGTACCTGGAGTTCCTGGACGGCTCGGACGTACCGGTGGTGCGGCTGCACTACGTGGTGGCTCGGGACGCGGCGGGGCGCAGCCGCCAGGGCGAGGTGAGGCTGGGGGGCGTTCTGCCCGCTGGCCGGGGTGGACCGGGGAACCTGCCTCGGCTGGCCCTGGTGGGGCGGACCCTGCGGGTGGAGATGGAGGTGGGGTTGGAGGGCTTGGAGGGCCCCGTGGTGGTGGATCCAGGCTGGAGCTCCACGGGCTCGATGGTGGCGGCCCGCTACCGGCAGACGGCGACGCTGCTGCCCAACGGCAAGGTGCTCGTGGCGGGAGGTGACAGTGAGGGCGGCCGGGGCGTTCAGATGGCCAGCACGGAGCTGTACGATCCGGCGACGGGCACCTGGAGCGCCGCGGGGACCCTGGCCAATGCGCGGGAACACCATACGGCGACCCTGCTGCCCAATGGCAAGGTGCTGATCGCCGGAGGCTACACGCCTGGCTCGACCCGGAGCTGCGAGCTGTACGATCCGGTGACGGGCATCTGGGGCCTCACCGGCTCGATGGACACCTCGCGTTTCGGCCACACGGCGACGCTGTTGAACAACGGCAAGGTGCTCGTCGCCGGCGGTGTGGATGGGACGAGCATGCCCTCCACCACCGCGGAGCTGTATGACCCGGCGACGGGCACCTGGAGCTCCACCGGCTCCCTGGTCAAGGCCGTGGTCTCCCACACGGCCACGCTGCTGAGCACGGGCAAGGTGCTCGTCGCGGGAGGCTACGCGGGAAGCAACACCGTCACCGCCGTCGCGCAGCTGTACGATCCGGCCACGGGCTCCTGGAGCAGCACCAACGCGCCGATGCTCTCCGCCCGCGACGACCACACGGCGACGCTGCTCCCCAACGGCAGGGTGCTGGTGGCCGGAGGCTCCAATGGAAGCTTCACCGCCAACACCCTCGCGAGCGCGGAGTTGTACGATCCCCAGACGCAGACCTGGAACGCCACCGGCTCGATGGCCAAACCGCACCAGTACCATGGGGCGGTGCTGCTGCCGAATGGCAAGGTGCTGGTGGGGCCCGGGTACATGTACAGCTCCTCCAGTGGCGGGGCCTTCATCGTCAACCCGGAGGTGTATGACCCGGCCGCGGGCACCTGGAGCACCACCGGCTCCCTGGAGGTGCTCCGCGACGACTACTCGATGACGCTGCTGCCCGATGGCTCGGTCATGGTGGCCGGAGGCTATTCGGGCCCCACCGCCGCCTCGGAGCTCTACTTCCCGGCGACGGGGACCTGGAGCACCACGGGCTCGCTGACGGCGGGCCGCTCCTCGCACACGACGACGCTGTTGCCCAATGGCAAGGTGCTCGTCGTGGGAGGGCAGGGGGCCTCGGGGTTCCTGACCCGCGTGGAGCTGTATGACCCGGCGGCGGGGACCTGGAGCACCACGGGCGCGTTGAGCACGGCTCGCGCCCGGCACACGGCGACGCTGCTGCCCTCGGGCAAGGTGCTCGTGACGGGCGGAGAGGGGGCGAGCGGTCCGATCACCAGCGCGGAGGTGTATGACCTGGCGGCGGGGACCTGGAGCAGCGCGGGCGCGTTGGGCACGGCGCGCACCCGGCACACGGCGACGCTGTTGCCCGGAGGTATGGTGCTGGTGACGGGAGGCCAGGGCGCCTCGGGTCCGCTGCTCAGCGCCGAGCTGTACGCTCCCGCCTCGGGGACGTGGCTGTCCACGGGCTCGCTGGGCACGGCGCGCTCCGGCCACACGGCGACGTTGCTGAACACGGGCAAGGTGCTCGTGGCCGGCGGTCAGTCCTCCTCGGCGCCGCTGGCCAGCGCGGAGCTGTATGACCCGGTAACGGGCACCTTCCGGGGGACCGGCACGCTGTCGAGCGCGCGGGCCGACCACACGGCGACGCTCCTTCCCTCGGGCAAGGTGCTGCTGGTGGGTGGAAGCGGCGCCTCGGGCGCCGTGGCCTCGGCCGAGCTGTATGATCCGGTGGGCGGTACCTTCAGCGCCACGGGCGCCCTGGTCTTCGCTCGCTCCCGCCATGTGGCGCTGGCGCTGCCCTCGGGCAGGGTCCTGGTGGCTTCGGGCCTGGGGACCGCGGGCCGTCTGACCAGCGCGGAGCTCTACGCTCCGTCCACGGGGACCTTCAGTTCCGTGGGGGCGTTGGGGACCGCCCGCGCCGACTTCACCGCGACGCCGCTGCCAGCGGGCAGGGTGCTCGCGGTGGGAGGGAGCGCGGCCACGGGAGCCCTGGACAGCGCGGAGGTGTACGAGGATACGGGGGCCGTCGAGGCGTGGCGGCCCCTCGTGACTCCCCCGGCCTCCCTCCAGTCGGGAGCGGCGGTCACCGTGAATGGGATCGGCCTGCGTGGCATCTCCGAGGCCCACAGTGGCACCACCCAGAACTCCGGCGCCAACTTCCCGCTCGTCTCCCTCCAGGCGTTGGAGGGAGGGAGGCGGACCTCCGTGGTCTTGCAGGACTTCTCGAGCACCTCGTTCGTGATGCGGGTGCCGTCCGTGCTGGACGGGTACTACCTGATGAGCGTGACGGCCAACGCCATTCCCGGGGGCGCGGTGGTCTTCGTCGATGGCCCACCGCCCGCGCCGGTGCTGACGGCCCCGGCGGCGCTCGTCAACACCGCCACGCCCACCCTCGCGGGGACGGCGGAGGCGGGAAGCACGGTCACGGTCATGCTGGATGGTGCTGCCATCGGGACGGTGAAGGCCGATGCCATGGGGACCTGGAGCCTCACGCTGACCTCTCCGCTCGGCCAGGGGCCCTACACCGCCACGGCCACCGCCACGGATGCTGTGGGCAACACCAGCCCCGTCTCCGCGCCGCGCGCCTTCACCGTGGACTCGGTGGCCCCGGCGGCTCCCGAGATCACCGCTCCGGCCGCCATCGTCAGCAACGTGACGCCGGTCATCTCGGGCAGGGCGGAGGTGGGGAGCTCGGTGAGGGTGACCCTGGACGGTACCGAGGTGGGAACGGTGACGGTCAATGCCTCGGGGACCTGGAGCTTCACCCCGGCGTCACCGCTGGCGCAGGGGGCGCACACGGTCACCTCCACCGCCACGGACGCGGCGGGCAACACCAGCACGCCTTCCGCGGCCTATGGCTTCACCGTGGACACGGTGGCCCCGCCGTCCCCCGTGATCACGGCTCCGGCCGCGCTCATCGGCACCACGATGCCGATCATCTCGGGGACCGCGGAGGCGGGGAGCACGGTGGCGGTGCGGCTGGACAGCGGAAGCGCGAGGACCGTGGTGGCCAATGCCTCCGGGGACTGGAGCCTGGCCACGACCGCCGCGCTGACGCAGGGATCTCACACGGTCACCGCCACCGCCACGGATGCGGCGGGCAACATCAGCGCGCCTTCCGCGGCCCGCGGCTTCACCGTGGACACGGTGGCACCGTCGGCTCCCACGCTCATGGGACCCGCCGCCTTCGTCAACACTCCGACCCCGATCATCTCGGGCACCGCCGAGGCGAGCAGCACGGTGAGTGTGAAGCTGGATGGGGCGAATGCGGGGACGGTGACGGCCAGTCCCTCGGGAACCTGGAGCTTGAGCGTGGTCACGCCGCTGGCGCAGGGAGCGCACACGGCCAGCGCCACCGCCACGGATGCGGCGGGCAATACCAGCTCCGCTTCCTCGTCGCGCAATTTCACCGTGGACACGGTGGCGCCGGCTGCCCCCGTGCTTACGGCTCCAGCGGCCTTCGTCCGCACCACGACGCCGATCATCTCGGGCACCGCCGAGGCGAGCAGCACGGTGAGCGTGACGGTGGATGGGACCAGGGTAGGGATGGTGACGGCCAATACCTCGGGAACCTGGAGCTTCACGCTGGCCTCTCCGCTGACCCAGGGAGCACACACGGTCACGGCCACCGCCACGGATGTGGCGGGCAATACCGGCGTGCCTTCCGAGGCCCGCGGCTTCACGGTGGACACGGTGGCCCCGAGCGCACCGGTGCTGACGGCCCCGGCGGCGAGCGTCGGCACCACGATGCCCACCATCTCGGGGACGGCGGAGTCGGGCAGCATGGTGACCGTGAGGCTGGATGGCACCGTGGCGGGGACGGCGACGGCCAGCGCCTCCGGGGACTGGAGCTTCACACCGGCCTCGCCGCTGTCCCGGGGCTCGCACACGGTGGCGGCCACCGCCACGGATGCCGCGGGCAATACCAGCGTGGCTTCCGCGACCCGTGGCTTCTCGGTGGACGTGGAGGACACGGTGGCGCCGGAGGCTCCCGTGCTCACGGCACCGGCGGGTGTCGTCACCACCGCGACGCCAACGATCTCGGGCACCGCGGAGGCGGGCAGCCTGGTGACCGTGAGGCTGGATGGCACCGGGGTGGGGACGGTGAGGGCCAATGATTCCGGGGCCTGGACGTTCACCGTGGCCTCGCCGCTGGCACAGGGAGCGCACACGGTCACGGCTACCGCTACGGACGCCGTGGGCAACACCAGCCCTGTCTCCTCACCTCGTGACTTCGTGGTGGACAGTGTGGCCCCGGCTCCGCCCGAGGTGCTGACGCCCACCACTGGCGCGACCGTGAGTCCCAGCGAGCTGCGCTTCTCGGGGCGCGCCGAAGCGAACAGCACGGTGGTGGTGACGGTGGATGGGCTCGTCGTGGGGACGACCCGGGCGGATGCCTCGTCGGCATGGAGCGTCAACTCGCTCTATCAACTGGCACAGGGCCCGCACACGGTGAGCGCCACGGCCAGGGATGGAGCGGGCAACGTCAGCGAGGCTTCGGCTCCGAGCACCTTCACGGTGATGGAGCCTCCGGAGGAGGAGGAAGAGGAGCCGAGGGGTTGCGGCTGCACTTCGTCCCCCACGGGAGGGGTGGCCTCCCTGCTGGGCCTGCTGGCCCTGGCGCGGATGGGGCGCCGCGGCCGCCTCTCGTCGCGGTAGGAGTCACGGGCCCGCCCGAGTGATGGACGGGCGGGCCTGGCACTTCCGGTAGACTCCTGGCTTCTCCGGAGCCTCTACCCATGCAACCTCCTCGCATCCACCTGCCGCCCTTCCTCCAGCTCCACCAATGGGTCGCCCATCCGCTGCGGTTCATGGAGGAGTCGGTCCAACGCCACGGCGACAGCTTCGTGATGCAGTTCCCCAACACCCCGCCGTTCTTCTTCACCCGCGACGTGGAGATGGTGCGTCAGCTCTTCACGGGCAAGCCGGAGGACCTCTACGTGGGGCCGGTGAACCGGGTGCTGGAATCCGTGGTGGGGAAGAGTTCGCTGCTGTTGCTCGATGACCAGGAGCACATCCGCGAGCGGCGGATGATGACGCCGCCCTTCCACGGCGAGCGGATGCTGTCCTACGGGCTGTCCATGCGCGAGTCCGCCAGCCGCTCCATCGACGGATGGGCACAGGGCAAGGCCTTCACCCTCCACGAGGTGTTCCAGGACATCACCCTGGACATCATTCTCAAGACGGTCTTCGGCCTCGCCGAGGGCGAGACGTTCACGCACTTCCACGAGCTCTTCGCGCGGATGCTCGACATGGGCTCGCACAATGCCGTGCTGTACATGAGCGCCCTGCTCCCGGCGGAGCGGATGCTCGCGCTGCTCGCGGTGGGGAGGGATCCGATTCAGCTCGGGCCCTGGAAGGTCAACGTGAGCCGCGCCCTGCCGTGGACCCAGCTCAGCCGCCTCATGCAGGAGGTGGACGCGTACCTCTTCGCGGAGATTGCCCGGCGGCGCGCCGAGGGGGTCGAGAAGCGCGAGGACGTCCTGTCCCTGCTCATGCAGGCCCGTGACGAGCAGGGCCAGCCCATGTCCGACCAGGAGCTGCGCGACGAGGCCATCACCCTGCTCGCGGCCGGACACGAGACCACCGCGACCACGCTCGCGTGGGCCTTCCACTTCGTCCTCCAGCACCCCGAGGTGGAGGAGAAGCTCCGGGAGGAGCTGCGGCAGGTGGCGGGAACGGGGCCGCTCTCGCCCGAGCAGGTGAACCGCCTGGAGTACCTGGACGCGACATTGAAGGAGACGTTGCGGCTGGTGCCCGTGGCTCCCGCGGTGGGCCGGGTGCTGCAGCGGCCCATGAAGGTGGGCGAGTGGGACGTGCCCGCCGGCATGGCGGTGATGGCGTGCGCCTACCTCACCCATCGCCGCCCGGACCTGTGGCCCGAGCCCGAGCGCTTCAACCCGGAGCGCTTCGTGGGCAAGCGCCCCAGCCCCTACGAATACTTTCCCTTCGGCGGAGGGGCCCGGCGCTGCCTCGGCATGGCCTTCGCCACGTATGAGATGCGGATTGTCTTCGCCGAGGTCCTCCGCCGGGTGAAGCTCCGGCCCGCCACCCCCTACACGTTCCAGGTGTCGCGGCGAGGCGTCACCCTGGCGCCTCGCGGGGGAGTGCCCGTCATCGTCGAGTCACGGAACTGACGGCGGGAGCGGGGGATCACCCCCTCATTCCGGCATCGGCCCCACGTAGCGCGACGCGGGCCGGATGAGGCGTCCCGTCGCCCGCTGCTCGGAGATGTGCCCGAGCCACCCGGCGACGCGGCCACAGGCGAAGGTGGGCGAGAACATGGTGCGGTCGAGGCCCACCGCGTCGAGCAGCACGGCGGTGTAGAACTCCACGTTCGCGCGCAGGGGCCGGTCCGGGTAGCGCTGGCGCAGAAGGTCCTCGGCCGCGCGCTCCACCGCTCGGGCGAGGGCGAGCCGCTCGGTCCGCAGCCCCCCGCGCTCGAGCCGCTCGAGGGCTCGCTCCAGCACCGCCGCGCGGGGATCCCTCACGCGGTAGATGCGGTGGCCCATGCCCATGATGCGGCGCCCGGCCCGCAGCTCCTCCTCGAGCCAGGACGTGGCCCGCTCCGGGCGGGCAATGCCGTCGAGCATGTCCAGCACCGGCCCGGGAGCGCCGCCATGCAGCGGCCCCTTCAACGCGCCAATGGCCCCCACCACCGCCGACACGGCGTCCGAGCCCGTCGAGGCGATCACCCGAGCGGTGAAGGTGGAGGCATTCAGCCCGTGGTCGGAGACGGTGACCAGGTAGGCGTCGAGCCCGGCGGCACGCTCGGGATGGTGCTCACCGGTCACCATGCGCAGCAGGTCCGCCGCGTGGGACAGCGTCGGGTCCGGGCGTACTGGCGCGAGCCCGCGTCCGCGCCGCCCCCACGCTCCCGCGAACACGGCGAGGGCCCCCGTCAACAGGAGCTGCGTGGCCAGTTCTCCCTCGGGGTGCTCCGGCACGTGGGCCGCCGCGGCCCGCAGGGCGTCCATGCCGTCCTTCGCCGAGAGCGCATCCCCCAACCCATCGAGCAGCCCGAAGGCACGCACCCGGGCCTCGCCCAGCGCCGCCTGGAGCGAGTCCGGGAGCGGCTGCTTCGCGTAGGGTGCCCAGAGCCGCGCGCACACCTCCTCGAACGAGCGGGTTCCGGCGAGTGACTCCACGTCACCGCCGGCAATCACCAGCCGCCCTCGCTCACCGTCGACTTCGCTCAACCGTGTCTCGGCGACCACCACGCCTTCGAGTCCCGCCTGCACAGCCGTTTGCGTCGTGCCCATGTTGGTGCCCTCCGATACAGGCTGTAACGCGCCGCCCACGGGCCCAAAACTCGATTCGACAATCGACATGTCCCTGGCTGCACCACGCCAGACGTCCTCTTGTCCAGCACCACGTCTCCGGTCACCTCGTGCACGGCTCCGGCTGACGGGCCGCTCCAGGAGGCACCTGCGCGCGGGCTGGCCCGGGCGACACGCTTCTTGGACGGCATTCGCGCACCACCAGATACTGGGGCGCATGGAAATGCGTGAACTGTACGGCCTCGATGAGGTGCGCGGTCCCGGACTTGAGCACGCGAACCCCAGGGCCCCCTCTTCCCGGCGAATCCACTCTCCTGGCTCGATGACCGCACCGCAGGGGGTAAAGGCGCTCGCACGGGAACTGAGCCGCAAGGAACAGGCGCTCGCGGAGGCTCGCGCACTGGTGACCCTGTCGAGGAACGCGAAGGGCCTCGTCGTGGGGGGGCGGGGGCGGCTCCACACTCCAGACGTCCGGCTCAAGGTCTGTCATCTGGTGGCGCATGCCATCGCGGATGGCGCGCGGTTGTCCCTGGCGTGCCGGTTGCTGGGCGTCTCGGCGCGGACCGTGCAACGTTGGCGCAAACCCGAGTGCGTCCAGGATCGTCGGCGCATGGCGCGTCGCTGCCCTGCCAACCGCCTCAGCGATCAGGAGCGTAGGCTCGTCCTGGAATTGCTCCACTCCCCCTTCTTCGAGGGGCTTTCCCCCAGACAAATCGTTCCGAGACTCGCGGATCAGGGCATCTATGTGGCCTCGGAGTCCACCATGTATCGCCTCCTCCGCGCGTACAAACGCGAGTGGTGCGCCAGGGACTTCAGCACCAGACCGCAGCCCGGACACGAGCGGCGTGTCTCGGCGCCCAATCAGGTCTGGAGCTGGGACATCACCTACCTGAATGGCCCGGGCCGGGGCTCCTTCCTCTACCTCTACATGGTGATGGATGTCTTCAGCCGGCGCATCATGGGATGGAGGATCCACCGCGAGGAGCGTGCGGAGCATGCCGCCAGCTTCGTCCGCAAGGTGTGCGAGGAGAACGGAATCAATCCGGCGGGACTCGTGTTGCACTCCGACAATGGCCGGCCGATGAGAGGGACCACGATGCTGTGCACCCTCCAGCGGTTGGGAATCGTGCCCTCGTTCAGCCGCCCCCAGGTCAGCAACGACAATCCCCATGCCGAGGCGTTGTTCAGCACCTTGAAGAGACACAAGGACTACCCCGTCACCTTCTCCTCCCTGGCGCTCGCGCGGGCCTGGATGGGCCGGTTCGTCTCCTGGTACAACCACGAGCACCTCCACGGAAGCTTGTCTTTCGTCTCTCCCGACGACAGATATTTCGGGCGCGATGCCTCCGTGCTCGCGAGGCGGCGCACGGTCTACGAACAGGCCCGGCTCCGCTCGGGTGTCCGGTGGTCTGGGGGTCCCCGGCGCTGGCACCCACCTGTTCCGGTCCAGATGAAGGTCTGGCCCTTCTGGGGCGTGCGCGTTCATCAGGGAGGGACTCTATTGAGGGAACCTCCGCAAGCGCGGCCTTTACCCATCAGGCGACAACTCCCTTGACACAGAACGTCCCGTGGCGGGCGATGGGTCTTCGCATGAGATCCATGCCCTGCCACGAAAGCACGTCCTGCGGTGGCAGCATTGTTGTCGCCTGGTGAGCGCTCATCCCAGCAACCCGTAGAGGGAGGTTGGGCAGCCGCCGGGCCGGCAATGCAGTCAGCAGGGGTGTAACGGCCATCCGCACATGTCCCAGGGCCGTTCTCCTGCGTCGCCGATACCGCGGAGAAACGAGGAACGTCGCTTGATACGCGTTGGATTGGTTGGCATCGGGGCGCAGACGAAGGAAAACCTCCTCCCCTCGCTGTTGCAGATTCCCGAGATTCAGATCGTCGCCGCTTGTGATGTGTCGCTCGAGCGCGCGGAAGAGGTGAAGGGCTACGTCCGTGACGTCCAGGTCTTCAAGGATGTCGCGACGATGATCAACATCATGGGCCCGGACGCGCTGGTGTTGGCCTGTCCTCCTCAGGCCCATCGGGACATCTCCCTGATGGCCATTGAGCGCGGCATCCATGTCTTCGTCGAGAAGCCGCCGTGCTTCACGCTCAATGAGCTCAAGGACATGATCGACGCGGCGGCGCGCAAGCGGGTGGTGACCGGCGTGGGCCTCAACTTCCGCTTCGCCCGCCCGGTCCAGCACCTGCGGAAGATCGCCGCGAGCGAGAAGTTCGGCCGGACGATGCATGTGCAGATCAACCACTACGCGGGCAAGCCCCGCGCTCCCATGTGGGGTCTCTCCTCCACCCTCCGCTCGTTCCTGCTCGCCCAGACGATCCACTCGATCGATCTGACGACGGCCTTCGGCAAGGACGAGCACGTGACGGACGTCCACTCCACCGTCCAGCACGGGACCGATGCGATGCTGGCGCGGATCGACATCACGTTCTCGTCCGGGCGGTCCGCGTCCATCCTGACGGGCAGCATGTTCCCCTATTTCGAGTTCGACATGAAGGTGATCGGCGACAGGTCGAGCATGATCGCCCTCGACAACCTGTGGAACATCACGCTCCACGACGCGGAGATCTCCTCGCAGGTGGTGGGCGGAGACAAGCGCTGGCGCAATGCCTGGCAGCCGGGCCCCCTGGACTCGGGTTATGTCCGCAGCGGCTATTTCACCGAGCTGACGGGGTTCTTCAACGCCATCCGCTCCGGTACCCGCTTCGAGGCGGATTTCGAGAGCATGATTCCGACCTACCAGGTGATCGAGCAGGTGTGCGCGGCGGAGGTCCAACCGGGCGTCGTGGCGGCGCCGTCCTTGAGTGTCACTGGGGTGCAGAAGAGGAGTGTGGCCAATGGCTGAGGCATCCGTGAAGAACAAGCGAGTCATCTCCGACAAATACCGCGCGAGCTACGAGGATGATCAGCCCGCCCTGGCCGCGGCCCTGGCCAGTGGCTTGTCGGGAACCTCCGACATCGTCACCGAGTACGAGGCGGCTCTTCGCGCCTACTTCTCGAACCGCAACGCCATCGCCATCTCGTCCGGCGGCGCGGCCATCACGGTGGCGCTGGCGGCCGCGGGCGTGAAGGCCGGTGACGAGGTGGTGCTGACGCCCACCTGCCCGCTGTGCACCGTCTACCCGATCATGGACATGGGCGCCAAGCCGGTGTTCGTGGACACCCGTCCGGACAGCTTCAGTGTGGACCTCGAGGACCTGGCGCGGGTGATCACCAAGAAGACCCGCGCCATCATCGAGATCCCGATGTGGGGCATGCCGACCGAGGTCGACGAGCTGCAGCAGGCCGCACGCAAGGCCGGCATTCCGCTCATCCTGGACCTCGCCCACTCGCACGGCTCCACGCTGCATGGACGCTCGCTCTCCGCGTACGGAGACCTATCCTGTTTCAGCACCCACGAGCGCAAGCCGCTGGCGACGGGGGAGGGGGGCTTCATCCTCACGGACAACGATGACCTGGCCAGGCGCTGCCGGGACTACAGCCGGTTCGGCAACCTGAACGGCCGTGACTTCGGCCTGAACTTCAAGCTGGGCGGGCTCGCCGCCGCGCTCGGCAAGAACCGGCTCAAGTACCTGGATCGGCAGCTGGAGGGCCGCCGCGAGCACGCGGAGCGGTTCCTGTCCCAGCTCACCCATCCGTCCGTCCGTGAGTTCACGCGGATCACCGGCGCGAGGACGAACTACTACTTCCTCACCCTGCGCACGAGCTTCGCCGACAACCGCCGCTTCATCGACTACCTGGACGAGCACGGCATCCCGTCGGACATCAAGCGCTATGGCTGCCGCTGCCTGTACGGGTTCCCGGCCGTCGAGCAGTTCCGCCGCCCGTGCCCCCAGGGTGAGCGGCTGCTCAACACCATGACGACCATCCCCGTGCATCCGGCCCTGTCGGGTGAAGACATTGATTACATGGTAGGCGTCGTCAATGCCTACCAGGAGAGGTAGGCCGGCGTGAACACCATGGATCCTCGCTTGCCCAAGCAGTGGACCGCGTCGGGTTTCGTTCTCCATCCGGATCGCAAGGTGCTGTTGATCCACCACCGGAAGCTCGGTGTCTGGCTCTACCCGGGTGGGCATATCGAAAGCACGGAGTCACCAGATGATGCCGTGCTTCGCGAGATCAGCGAGGAAACGGGGATACAAGCGAGGATCCTGGGTCTTCTCGACACACCGTTGGCTGACCCCGAGGCCGACGTCCATGTGCTGCACACGCCCTACCGGGTGTTGTGTGAGCGCATCAATGATCCCAAGGGCCACCACTACCACATCGATCTGATCTACCTGTGCGTGGCTCTGGATACGAACTGCATCGCCAATGGCGAGGTCCATGCGGCCCGCTTCTTCAGCCAGGAGGAGCTCGCGGACCTGAAGCTGTTCCCCAACTTCCGCGTCCTGCTGCGGCGGGTGTTCGAGGACGAGGAGATCTGGCGGGCCATGGACACGCTGAAGGAGCAGGTGGCGGCATGAGCACGCCAGGAGCCGCGTCCAGGGGCGCGCGGGAAGAGCTGCCCCGCCGGCGGATCAACGATGCGTTCCGGCACCGTCATCCCGATGACGAGCTGTACCTGCGGCAGGCCCTGGAGACGGGCCTGACCGGAACCGCGCCGATCGTGGAGCAGTACGAGCGGAAGATCTCGGAGCGCTACGGGATGCGCCACGTGCTGGCGGTCTCCTCGGGCGCGGTCGCGGTCTCGGTCGCCCTGGAAGGCATCGAGTGGCAGGTGGGTGATGAAATCATCGTTCCCCCCAGCTGCCCCATCTGCACGGTCCTGCCCGTCATGGCGCGCGGGCTCGTGCCGGTCTTCTGTGACGTGCGCCCCCATGACTTCGGGCTGGATCCGGAAGACCTGGCAAGGGTCATGTCGCCACGAACGCGCGGCATCATCGAGGTCCCCATGTGGGGATACCCGTCGAGGGCGGATGAGCTGCGGACCCTCGCTCACGCCCATGGCGTCCCATTGATCCTCGATCTGGCCCATTGCCATGTGACGCGCCTGCAGGGGAGGTGGCTGGCGGAGTTCGGCGACATCGCCTGCTTCAGCACCCACGAAGGCAAGTTCATGTCCACCGGCGAGGGGGGCTTCGTGATGACGAACGATGCCTCCCGGGACGCGAAGATGCGGGCGTACACCCGGTTCGGAAACCTCGATGGCCAACGGGTGGGCCTCAACTACAAGCTGGGTGGACTGCAAGCGGCCGTGGGACTCGCCCGGCTGCAGGCGCTCGACTGGCAGCTGGAGATCCGTGCGCGCAATCGCCGGTACCTCCTCGAGCGCATCCACAACCCGCTCGTCCGGGAGCTGCCCATCGTCGAAGGGGGAACCATCAACGGTTACGCCCTCCTCCTGCAGGTGGTGAAGGGGGACGGCCGGCGCTTCGTCGAGCACCTGGACAGGAAGGGTGTCCCCTCGGACGTCAAGAAGTACGACAACCAACCCCTGTACAACTACCCGCTCCTGGCGGACCGCCGGCGGGACTGCAAGAACGCCCGGGAGTTGCTGCGCTCGCTGACGACGATTCCCCTGCACCCGCAGCTCTCGGACGAGGATCTCCAACATATCGTCGCGGCGGTGAATGCCTATGAGGGATGATTCCTTGGACAGATCTAAAGGCAGACATGCCATCGTGCTTGGCGGCAGTATTGGTGGCTGTCTCGCCGCCGAAGTGCTGTCTTCGGAGTTCGAGCGGGTCACGATCATCGAGAAGGGCGACTTCGAGGACGGCCTGGGTGATCGGCGCGGCGTCCCGCAGGAGAAGCACGTCCATCTGCTGCTGCTGCGTGGCAAGCAGGTCATGGAGGAGGTCTTCCCGGGTCTCCTGGCCGAGCTGGTCCAGGCCGGCGCGGACATCGCGGACCAGGGGCATGATGTCAAATGCTTCCACTATGGTCAGTGGAAGAACCGGTTCAAGACCGGGGTGAGCGCGCACTACTGCAGCCGGGGCCTGCTCGACAACATCGTCCGCCGGCGCATCCGGGCCAATCCGCGGATCACCGTCCATTCCAAGACCCGGGCCATGGGCTTCCTGTTGCGCCGGGAGGGCGCGCCCCGCGTCCACGGGGTGGTGTTGGACGGGTCCGCTCCGGTCCGGGAGTTGTCGGCGGAGCTGGTGATCGACGTCAACGGGCGGGGCTCTCGCGTGGCCGAGTGGCTGGCGAAGGAGGGGCTGGGCGAGGTGAAGAAGACCCTCGTCGAGACGAAGCTCGGCTATGCGTCCCGCATCTACCGGCGGCGGCCCGAGTTCGCCGATCGCTGGAAGGTGCTGCTCGTCCTGCCAAGGCCTCCCCATGGCCGGGCCATGGGGGTGATCAGTCCCATCGAGGGGAATCGTTGGCTCGTCACCACGGGCGGGTGGTTCGGTGAATTCCCCAAGCCGGACCCCGAGGAGTTCCTCCGGTTCCTCGGGAAGCTGCCGGTCCCGGATATCCAGGAGATCATCCGGGAGGCGGAGCCCCTCTCGGACGTCGCGGGCTTCGCCATTCCGGGCAGCTTGCGGCGCCACTACGAGGACATGCCGGTGTGGCCCGAGGGGCTCGTGGTCATGGGCGACGCGTTGTGCAGCATGAACCCGTTGTACAGCCAGGGCATGACGCTCTGCTCGCTGGAAGCCGACGTGCTGAGGCGGCAACTTCCCGTATGGAAGCAGGGAGGCACCAGCGCCCGTGCCATCCAGGCGTTGATGGCCCAGGTCGTCGAGCCCGCGTGGAACATGGCGGTGTCCGAGGACATGCGGTTTCCGGAGACGCAGGGCCGCCGCTCGCTCGGGCTGCGGTTCCATCATTGGTACGGCTCGGGGCTCTGCGAGCTGGCCGCCTCCCACCGGCTGGCGCTGCAGACCCAGGTGGGAGTCACCAACCTGGTGGTTTCCCCGAGTCAGCTCTTCCGGCCTGAAATCGCGGCCCGGGTCGTCCTCCACAAGCTGCTCCCGCGTTTGGGCAAGACGGTGAACGATGATTCCCATGCGTAAGGTCTGGAACCAGATTCAACATGTCGTCTGGGATTGGAACGGGACGCTGCTCGACGACGTGGACCTGGCCGTGACTGGGGTCAACCAGGTGTGCGCCCGGTTCGGTGTCCCCGCCGTCACGCGGGAGTTCTACCGTGCCCGGTTCCAGTTTCCGATCTCCGCGTTCTATTCCTCGCTCGGCTTCGATCTGGAGCGGATTGCCTTCAGCGACATCCTCCGGGAGTACCTGGCTGTTTTCGACGCGCGGGTGCGGCACTGCGCGTTGAACGAGGGCGCGCTGGAGTTGCTGGAGTGTCTGCGTGAGAATGGCATCGGGTCATCCATCCTGTCCGCGTCCTACCGGCCCACCCTGGTGCGGACCCTCGAGGCGAAGAGGCTCAGCGGGTACTTCACCCATGTGTGTGGATTGGGGGATGAAAAGGGGACGAGCAAGCTCGAGGAGGGGCACATCCTTCACGCGAAGCTGGGGCTGCCGGGCGAGCGCATCCTCTATGTGGGAGACACCACCCACGACGCGGAGGTCGCCGCGGCCCTGGGGTGGAACAGCTGCATCCTGTCGTGCGGGCACCAGGACGAGGACCGCCTGGGCGCATGCAATTCCCCGCGGATGACTGGAATCCCAGCCCTGTTCGAGGACCTGCCTTGGGGCAGGGTCGTGCCCAACCGCTGAGGTATTCATCCCATGCTTCCCACTGAATCGTTGCCACTGCTGCTCGCCGCGCTGCTGTGTTCGACGCTGTTGTTCCGCGCGGCCGTGTCCCTCTATTACTCGGACCCGGAGCGGGTTCTGCGCATCTCCCGGCTCCGCCCGCGTCTGGAGGGGACGCGGGAGCTTCTGTACAAACCACTGGATGAGTGGTTCGCGCCCCTCCCGTTCGTGTGGACGTGGCTCGACATCTTCATCGCGCTCCTGCTCGCACGGTGGGTTGACCATCCCCTGGCCTGGGTGGCGGTGTGCTTCTGGGTGGGAGGCCGCTTCCGGGCCCTCCAGGAGTTCGGGCACAACGCGGTGCACTACGCCCTGTGCCGCTCGCACGCCTGGCAGTGGTGGCTCTCCGATGTGTTCTATCAGTTCCCGGCGTTCAAGCGGGACATGCACAGCCGGCAGATCACCCATACCCAGGAGCATCACCGCCACCCGAATCACGAGAAGCTCGATCCGAACCGCGCGCGCGTCCGTGACGGCGGGATGCGCAGTGGCATGACCCATGCGCAGTTCATCGGCCGGCTGTTCCATCCGCTCTCGCCCTCGGGAATGATGGTCAACCTCAAGACGATGGTGCGCAACAGCCTGCTCAACCATCGGCCCATCACCGCGGTGGCCCGGGTGGTGACGCTGCTGGTGCTCTCCGCGCTGCTGTATGCCGCGGCGGGCTGGAAGGCGATTGTCTGGGGCTGGCTCGTTCCCCTGGTGACCACCTACTCCCTGTTCGCCTGGGTGTCGCTCCTGACGGAGCATCGTTGGTTCAAGACGCCAGGCTGGTCCGAGGACCGTCTGACCCGGGAGTTCCTGGCGGGACGCCCCACGGACTACCGGGGGTTTTCTGGCTGGCTGGTCCGCGTGTTCCTCTGCCCGACGTCGGATGCCTATCACCTGGCCCATTCCCTGTACCCGGGCGTGCGCTGGAACTACCTGCCGGCGATCGACCGGGTTTTGAAGGTGGAGGAGCCGCGCTACACAGCGCATGCGAGCGAAGGCCTGCTGTTCTCGCGCGACGGCATTCCTTCCGCGCTCTCCGAGCTGAAGGAGCGCCTCGTCTCGGCCGAGACCCGGGTTGAACCCACTTTGTACATCCAGGAGGAGCGGTGACGGACAAAAGCGTGAAGGTCCCTCGTATCGGTATCATTGGCGGGAGCGGATTGAGCAAGCTGCTCTCCCTGTCCAGCGTCCAGCGGGTGAAGGTGGAGACCCCCTTCGGGGAGCCCTCGGACGAGGTGATCCTCGGGACGCTCGGCCGCGCCCAGGTCGCCTTCCTCCAGCGCCACGGGCCCGGCCACCAGACTCCTCCCTCGCAGATCAACGTGCGCGCCAACATCGCGGCGTTGAAGCACGTCGGCTGCACGCAGTTGCTCTCGCTCAGCGCCGTGGGGAGCCTGCGGGAGGAGTGTCCGCCGGGCTCGTTCGTGCTCGTGGATCAATTCATCGACCGGACGATCCAGCGGGAGAAGACCTTCTTCGGACGGGGGCTCGTCGGGCACGTTCCTTTTGGCGACCCGGTCTGCACGCGGATGCGGACGGCGCTGGCGGACGTGGCCTCGAAGTTGAAGTTGACGTATGTCAATGGCGGAACCTACGTGGTGATGGAGGGGCCGCAGTTCTCGACGCGCGCCGAGTCCAATCTGTACAGGAGTTGGGGCGGGACGGTGATTGGAATGACGGCCATGCCAGAAGCCAAACTGGCACGTGAGGCGGAGCTCTGCTATGCGATGGTCGCCATGCCCACGGATTATGACTGTTGGTATGACAGTCATGAGGCCGTGACCGCCAGCCTGGTCAGTGAGCGGATGGAGCGGATCGCCGTGCAGGCCAACTCGCTTGTGGAGCATGTGTGCGACGTGCTGGCGGACCACCAGGAGTCATGTCCTCAGGGTTGTGAGCGTGCGCTCGACACGGCCATCATGACGCATCCCGCTTCGCGCAGTCCCGAGATGCTCAGCCGGTTGGGGTTCGTCGTCCCCCGTATCATCCAATCCCGGGATGGAGGTTCCAGATAATATGAGTGGCGAAACCGCGCGCGGCGTCCGCGCCCCCGAAGACATGCGAGACCGCATCCGGATCAAAGACGTTGTCGTCCTGTCGGATGATTGGTATGTCCTGCGAAAGACGACCTTTGACTTCAAGCGCAAGGACGGCTCGTGGCAGCAGGTCAGCCGGGAGACGTACGACCGTGGCAATGGCGCCACCATCCTGCTCTACAACCGTGAGAAGAAGACCGTCATCCTCACGCGGCAGTTCCGGTTTCCCGCGTTTGTCAATGGCCACCATGGGATGCTGATCGAGACCTGTGCCGGCCTGCTGGACAAGGATGACGCGGAGACGTGTATCAAGCGCGAGACCGAGGAGGAGACCGGCTTTCTGGTCAACAATGTCAGAAAGGTGTTCGAGGCTTTCATGAGCCCGGGCTCGGTCACCGAAATCCTCCACTTCTTCGTGGGGGAGTACGCCGATCGGGACAAGACGGGGGAGGGCGGCGGGGTACATTCGGATGGCGAGGACATCGAGGTCCTCGAGCTTCCGCTCGCTCAGGCGCTGCGGATGATCTCCACGGGCGAGATCATGGACGGCAAGACCATCATGCTCCTGCAACACGCCAGGCTGGCGGGGCTGCTGGACTGAGCGCAGACCCGGGGGGAATGCCCGTCTGACCCGGGTCTGCTTTCATGAGGACATCGAATGACAGACGTGCATCAGAAGCAGACCGTGGTGGCGTATAGCGCCATGGAGGAGTACGAGCTGGCCGAGTATGTCCAGGGCATCGAGGCGGCGAATCCGGATCTCCGGATCCGGATGGAACGGATGTCCACCGCCGCCCTGCTCGAGCGGCTCCTCGCCGAGGGACCGAACGGCTCCTGGGACATCATCCTGGGATGGGCGCTGACGACGATGTTGGCCCCCGAGTTGCGCGGCTGGTTCGCGCCCCTGGAGTCGGAGCGGGTGCGCCGCCTGCCGGCGTCGGCCAGGGATCCCGAGTCGCGCTGGTTCTGTCCCTCCGCCTTCGTTCCCGCGTTCTGCGTGAACGAGGCGCGCCTGGCCCGGCGGGGCCTTCCGATACCGACCCGCTGGGAGGACCTGGCGGACGTGCGCTACGGCGGGGAGCTGGTCGTGCCAGACCCGACCTACTCCGGGGCGGGTTTCCTCCACCTGACGGCCCTGCTGCAGATGACGGGGGAGGCCAGGACGTGGGAGATCCTCCGCGGTGTGTCCGCGAACCGGCCGCTCATCGAGCGCTCCGCGTTCGCCCCCTGCCTGGCGGTCGCGGGAGACGAGGCCGCCATCGGCGTCACCGTGTCCATTGCCGCGGAGCGGATGGCGCGCATGGGGCTGCCCGTCAAGATGGTGATTCCGGCCGACGCCGCGGGCTCGGAGCCCGAGGGCTTCGCGCTGCGCGCCGGCTCCGCCCGCGGGGAGCCGGCGTCCAGGGCCCTGGAGTGGATGCTGTCACCCGAGGCTTGCTCGATTTACAGGAAATACAAGAAAATCGTCCTGGTGGGTGAAGCGGACCCCCTGCCGAAGGAGCAAGGGCTCCAGGTCCACCCCATCAACGCCGCCCAGGCGGCTGCTTCAAGGGCGTCCGCGTGCGAGGGTTGGCGCCGCATCTTCACGCCGGCAGCCGTTTGAGGAACCTTCATGACCACGTCGTCCGCGCCAGGAGTTGCCGCGAGCCAGGTGAGTCCGTTGCGCCAACGCAACGTCCAGATGGTGTTTCTCGGCCGTCTGGCGGTCTTCATGGCGGACGTCATCCAGGATGTCGCCCTGATCTGGATCGTGTGGGAGCTGACGCACTCGTCGACCGCCACCGCGATCGCGAGCATGTCGAGCCGCACGCCGCTCTGGCTGTTCAGCCTGCCCGCGGGGGCTCATGCGGATTCCGCGCCGCCCCGGCGCACGATCATCGCCGCGAACCTGGTGTGCAGCGTGCTCGCGTTGCTGGTGGCGGGCCTCTCGAAACTCGGCTGGGTGGACGTGCCCCTGCTGTGCCTGTTCGCCTTCGCGATCTCCACCTGCCGCACCTTCGAGGCGCCCAGCTTCTACTCGCTCGTGCGAGGTCTGTCGCACGAAGGGGTGGATACCCAGCAGCTCAATGGGATCGCCGACACGGCGAAGCGCACGGCTCGCCTCACCGCTCCGTTGCTCGCGAACGCGCTGCGCAGTGTGACCTCGCTCTTCAACCTCTATGCGTTCATCGGGCTGTTCTACGCGGGCATGGCCGTGGCGGGACGCCGTCTCGAGGTCCGGGACTTTCGCAGTGAGCGCAAGCAGCGCAAGGGGCTGGTCGCCGACCTGAAGGAGGCGATGGGGGTGATCCGCCAGCAGCCCGCGCTGCAGTACATCATCGTGGCCGAGTGCCTCTTCAACGCCGCGTATGGCGCCTGCTATTACGTATTCCTGCCGCGCCTGACCCTGGACACCACGGGCGGCGGGACTTCCGGCCATGCCTCCGCGGTCACCGCCTTCGGAATCGGCGGGCTGGTGGCGGGCTTCTTCTCCACGCGCCTCAAGATGGGCCGGCACGCGCTGGCCTACGCGACGGCCGCCTGGATTTCGATCGGAGGTGCGTTCGGCTTGATGTCCTTCGCCACGAGCCTGCCGGTGATCGTGCTGCTGACGGCCGTGGCTGGAGCGGCGATGGCCATCCAGACCATCGCCTTGTGGAGCGGGCTCCATGCCGCGTGCCCCGCGGAGCACTCGGGGCGAGTGTATTCGATCTGGCGTCTGGGCGCGGATACGGCCATCACCGTGAGCACGCTGACCGCGGGTGTCGTCGCCGATGCCTTCGGTCCCTCCATCCCGATTGGTGTCGTTGGCATCTATGTCTTCTTCGCGATCCTGCTCGCCCGCCGGTTCACGGTGGGGCGGGAGGTGAAGCTGTCTCCAACCCCGTAGTGACGAGACGTTCGTCGTCTCGAGACGAGGTCCCTTGCTGGAGGGCATTGACTGCCCGGGCATGGGTCTGCCTCGCGAACGAAAACCCATGCGCTCGAATGATGATGGTTTGAACCGGGAGCCGGGAGCTCCGGAGCCCGGTTCATCGTCCACGGTGGTGGCAGCCGATGGTGCGCGAATCCAGTTCTCCGCCCATGGCGGGCAGATCTGCTCCTGGAAGACCGCGGATGGCATTGAACGTCTGTATTTGAGCCCATTGGCCGGAACGCACGCGAATGCCGCGATCCGCGGCGGAATTCCTGTCATCTTTCCCCAGTTCGCGCACGAGGGGCCGTTGCCGAAGCATGGCTTCGCCAGGTCCAGTGTCTGGCGGGTGTCGAGCAGCGGGCCCCTTTCCGATGGAAGTGGTTCAGTCGAGCTGCGGCTGTCGGACGACGCACTGACCCGGGCTGTCTGGCCCCATCCTTTCGAGCTCGTGTTGCGTGCGCGCTTCAAGGCTCTGGAGCTGACGGTGTCCCTGGCTGTCGTCAACACCGGGAGCCTTCCGTTCGGCTTCACCAGTGCGTTGCATACCTATCTGGCCGCGAGCGCGACCGAAGCCGTCATCCATGGCCTGCGGGGAGCCCGCTATCTGGATTCCGCGGACCATCGCCGGATGGGTGTCCAGCAGGAGGCGCTTCTCCGGATTGATCGGCATCTGGACCGGTTTTTCTTCGGTGTGACCGCGCCCGTCGAGGTGCGGGGGAACGGCACCTCGATCCGGGTCGGTCAGGACGCATTCCCCGACGTGGTCGTCTGGAATCCCTGGCAGGAGCTCTCCAGAAAGCTCGCCGACCTTCCGGATGACGGATACAGACATTTTGTCTGTATCGAGTCCGCCGCGGTGGAACGCCCCGTTTCTCTCGGGCCTGGGGAGGAGTGGTTGGCCTCCCAGCACCTGAGCGTCTTCTGAGTGTTGCAGCTCTTTCCCCGCCGTCCCCCTCGGGAGTCCCTCCATGATGCAGACGCTCTCACCGTTCTCCCTTCCGCAGGATTCCTCGCTCCGGGAAGAGGTTGTCGCCCGGCTGCGGGACATCCCGGACTTTCCCAAGCCCGGTGTCCTCTTCAAGGACATGACGCCGATCCTCGCGGAGCCCCAGCTGTTGGGGCGGGTCGTGGACGCGATGGCCGCGCCCTTTCAGGGCCAGCGCATCTCCCGGGTGGTGGGCGTGGAAGCCCGCGGCTTCCTGTTGGGGGCGCCCATCGCCCTGAAGCTGCACGCGGGCCTGGTTCCCGCGCGCAAGCCGGGAAAGCTGCCCTGGCGCACGCGCACCGAGCGCTATGCCCTGGAGTACGGCGAGGACGCCTTGCAGGTCCACGAGGACGCCGTGAGACCGGGTGACCGGGTGCTCATCGTGGATGATCTGCTGGCCACGGGCGGTACGGCGGATGCCGCCGCCCGGCTCGTGATGCAGCTGGGGGGCGAGGTGGTGGGGTTCAGCTTCCTCATCTCGCTCGATTTCCTCCCAGGGCGTGAGCGGTTGGGCCGCGACAAGGTCTGCGCCCTGCTCTCCTACTGAGCCTCGTGTCCCCGACGGGATTCGAACCCGTGTGGGCTCATGCGACCGGGCCGCATCGAGCATCGGCTCGAGGAAAACGATCTTACGCTTCAGGCAGGGGGCGTGTTGCTGGAGCGGGGTAGAGCTCCGGGTGCAGGAAGGGCATCAGCGCGCACGCCAGCGGCCCCTGCCACATCTCGGCCCGCGTGAAGAGGCCGTTGGTCAGGATGCCCACCGCTCCCTGCTGCTTCTTGCTCTCGGTCCGGCCGGTGACCTCGTCCATCACCCGGCTCAGCTCCTCGCCTCGCAGCACCCGCGTCACCACCGCGGGTGGCAGCGGGAAGCTCACGCCCCACGTGAGGTTCTCCCGGCCCCCGGCCTCCACCACGGCCACGCAGTTGATGAGGTTCCCTTCCTCGTCCACGCCCCCTTCCAGCCCCATCCCCATCCGCGCCCCCGGCACCGCCGCGAGCGCCGCTCGGGCTCGGTTTCTCGCTCCCGTCGACGTCTGGTCCGGGCCAATGGGTTGTTCGGGCACTCCGCTGGGGACCTCGACCGCGGCCACCGTGCAGCCCGGGAAGGCCCGCTCGCACATGGTTCTCGCTGCCGTCGTCTTGGCCGGGTTCGTCGAGCCTACGGCGATGGTGATGGACATGGGACTCGGTTCTCCTGGATGGTTTTCAACCCACGACGCCTCGGGGCGTCAGGGGGCGGTCCCTCGGGAGCATTCCTTCCTCCTGGAACCACCTCAGTGCTTCTCGGATGCCGAGCCGCACCAGCCTCGGCTGGTACCCCAGCTCCCGCATCGCCTTCGCCGAGGACTGGTACGCCGGCAACGGCAGCGCCTGCAGGAACGCCGTGTTCACGAATTTGAAAAGGTCCGGTGACAAGCGGCCCACCACGTCCCCCAGCCTCCCCACCGCCTGTACCACCCCGTCCGGCAGCGGAATCCTCGGCGGTGGCACCCCCGCCTCCTCCGCGCAGATTGTGAGCAGCTCGCGGTAGGTGAGGTTCTCACCCCCCAGGATGTAGCGCTCCCCCGGGCGGCCCTTGTCCATGATGAGCTTCAGCCCTCGCGCCACGTCCTGCGCGTTCACCACGTTGATGCCGCCGCTCGGGTACGCCACCCCCAGCCCCTTCGCCGCCAGCAGCAGCAACTCCCCCGTCGAGGGCCTCACGTCGTAGGGGCCCAGCACGAAGCTCGGGTTGCCCGCCAGCACCTCCAGGCCCCTCCCCGAGGCCGCCAGCGCCAGCCGCTCCGCTTCCCGCTTGGACTCGTGATAGGGGTTGTCCCCCGCGTCGTTGTACGCGCTCTCCTCGGTCGCCGGCTCGGCCAGCGTCCCATGGCCGACCGCCGCCACGCTCGACACCACCACGACCCGCCGCGCGCCAGCCGCCAGCGCCGCCTCCAAAACGTTCCTCGTCCCCTGGGCGTTGGTACGGGAGACGTCCTCCCGTGTGAAGGGATCGAACCGGACGATGCCAGCGACGTGGTAGACCTGATTTACACCTTTCAGCGCCCCCCGGAGCGACTCGGCGTCCAGGACGTCGCCGAGCACCTCGTCGTAGCGCAGCCCCCGCAACCCCCGGCGGTCACTCCGCTCCCGGACGAGCAGCCGAGGGTGCTCCCCCTGCTCACACAGCAGGTGGGCGAGGTTGGCCCCGATCAGCCCCGTTGCTCCCGTCAACAATGTCTTCATGCGCTACTCCCTTCCGGGGAGGATGCGGTATAGGTCGCCCCTTAGATGCGCCCCCCAAGGGGCGTCAACCGCGAGATGACGCGAGACTCCACTGAAACACCGCCCGCCGGCGGACCGACGCTCCAGCCTGCGCCCGATGACGCGCGCGAGGTTGCTGCCTCCGAGGATGGGTCCCAAGACCCCCTCGAGCTGCTGCCGGTCCCCGAAGCCGCGGAGGAGAACCCCATGGCCATGTCCGCTTTCACGGAGACACTTCCCGAGGACTCCCTCCCCGAGACTGATTTCCTCCCCGAGTCCACCCGCTCCGGCAGGCCCGCGGAGATAGACCCGGAGAAGCTCGATCCGGATGCCCTCAAGGTCATCCACCGCCTCCACTCCCATGGCCACCAGGCCTACCTCGTGGGCGGCTGCGTGCGCGACCTGATGCTGGGCCGCACCCCCAAGGACTTCGACATCGCCACCAGCGCCCACCCGGGCGAGGTGCGCGCCATCTTCCGCAACTGCCGCCTCATCGGCCGGCGCTTCCGGCTCGCCCACATCTACTTCAAGGGCGGGAAGATCATCGAGGTCTCCACCTTCCGCGCCAACCCCACCGAGCTCGACGCCGCCAACGGCGTGAGCGCGGCCGATACCGGCGCCGAGAACGGCGAGGAGGAGGGCGCCGAGGCCGAGGAGTCGCAGGATCTCCTCATCACCCACGACAACGTCTTCGGGACCGCCGAGCAGGACGCGCGCCGCCGCGACTTCACCATGAACGGCCTGTTCTACGACGTCGCCGAGGGCCAGGTGATCGACTACGTGCGGGGCCGGCGCGACATCGACGAGCGCTACATCCGCACCATCGGCGACCCTGAAATCCGCATGCGCGAGGACCCCGTCC
This sequence comes from Archangium sp., assembly GCF_057119385.1. Lineage (NCBI taxonomy): Bacteria > Pseudomonadati > Myxococcota > Myxococcia > Myxococcales > Archangiaceae > Archangium > Archangium sp. Next base: position 90,803 of record NZ_DBNGVP010000164.1, read on the forward strand.
GCATCCTGCGCGCCGTGCGGTTCGCCGCCAAGCTGGGCCTGGACATCGAGTCGCGCACCTACGCCGCCATGGAGGGCGCCGTCGAGGATCTCCCCCGCTGCGCCCCCGCGCGCCTGCTGGAGGAGACCTTCCGCCTCATCCGCGGCGGGGTGGCCGCTCCCACCCTGCGGCTGCTCGCCGCGCTGGACGCGCTCAAGGTGCTGCTGCCGCCCGTGGCCGCGTACTTCAAGGAGTACGGCCGCAGCGGCCAGCAGACCTTCTACGCCTTCGCCGAGGCGCTCGACCGGCGCGTCTCCACCGGCGAGCCGCTGGATGACGCCATCCTGCTCGCCGCGCTGCTCGTCCCCATCGCCCAGGCGGCTCCCGTCGTGGAGAGCCAGGAGCAGGCGGAGCGTCCCTCCGTGGCCCAGGCCATCGAGGACCTGCTCGCCGAGTTCGTCCAGAGCGCGCGTCTGCCGCGCCGCATCGCCGAGCGCTGCCGGTTGCTGCTCATCGCCCAGCGCACCCTCACGGGCGAGCGCCGCCGCCGCACGGGCGCCTTCCGCCGGCACCCGCTCTTCAACGACGCGCTCATCGTCTTCGAGATCTCCGTCGAGGCCACCGGCCAGCACCGCGAGGCGCTCGAGGCGTGGAAGCGCGGCGAGCTGCCTCCGATCAAGTCCTCCGAGAGTGCCACCGAGGGCGGGGAGGCTCCGCGCAAGCGCCGCCGCCGCCGCCGCCGGGGTGGGCGCAAGACGGGAGCAGGCGAGGGGGCTTCCGCCTCCGCCGCCGGAGCGCCCGCGGGCCCGGGTGTGGAGGCCGCGGACGCGGGTGACGACGAGGGGGACGACGCCGATTCCGGCCCGGACTCCGACGGCGATTCCGAGTCCGACGAGGGTTGACCCCCGGCCAGAGGGGCCTGGGGGACGTGAGGGGCTGAACGATCGGCCGAGCGGGCTCCCCCCGCCTTCCTTGCGAGCGAGCGGAGGTCTCACCACCTTTGCCCTCAATGGGGCGAGGCGCCTTCTCGAGGGCGGTGCTGTTCATCGTGGCACTCTGGGGGCTCCCGTCCGGCGCCCAGGTCCTCGAGCTCTATCGGCCGCTCGCTCCCCCTCCCAGCATGCCGGAGCGTCCCGCGTTCGAGGAGCTGCTGTTCTCCTTCGCGGATCCGGATCGCGCCCTGGAGGGGGGCTTCCTCGTTCCCTCGCTCTCCCTCGCCGTGCGCTCGCGGGCCTGGGCCTTCATTCCGTCCAGGCAGTACGAGCAACGCGACGCCCTGGACACGCTGTCGCAGCCCGCGCAGGACCTGACCCTGTCCGAGCTGCCGGCGGGGCGGCACCTCGCCTCCCTGCTCGCCCTGGGCCCGGAGGGGGGGCAGGTCCGGATACGGGACCTCGGCCCCAGACTGCGCGGACCGGATAGCCCGCTCCAGAAGGGTTTTCAATCCGCGCTCGACTACTTCCACGTCCCCAAGCCGGCGGCGATGGTCTCCGCGGGTGTGGCGGTGCTCGGGCTCGTGCACCAGTTCGGCACCGCCCAGGCCAACGAGCTCGGGCTGCCCACCTCCGTGAGTGCCACCACGCTCGGCGGCACCCTGAACGGGTCCATCCAGCTGCACTCCGAGCCCCGGTTCAAGAACGCGCGCGCGGACATGTCGGCGCGCTTCCGGTTGCCGGAGCTTCCGTTGACCTCCCTCCGCTTCGAGCAGATGGAAGTGGGGTGCGCGGCCGCGCGCTCTCCCGAGGGGCTCCTGCTCGACACGCGCTGGGCCACCCTGCGCAGCCGGTTGGCCTGGCTCGAGCTGTCCATGGGTGTCCACTCCACCCATGCCGAGCCGCAGCTCTGGACGGACCTGGAGACGAGCGTGCAGCGCGAGGGCTTCAGCGTCCGGGCGGTGTTCAGCCGTCAGTGGGAGACGGCGCGCTTCCGCTCGCTGGCCACGGCCACGCTGCGCACGGGCCCGGTGTTGTCCGGGCTCTTCATGGGCCTCCAGGACAACGTGACGCGCACCTTCGGCCTGGTGGGCATGGGCTCGTTCTAGTTGGGGCGCTTCGGCTTCTGGGGGCGCGTGGGCTCCGGCTCGAGCTCCTCGGTGTCCGCGATGTCCGCCGTCGTCACCGCCTTCGTGCCGAAGCGCGCGGCGATCCGATCCAACGCCGCGTTCAGCTTGTCGCTCTTCTTCGGCTTCTCCGGCTCGCTGAACAGCCCCAGTTGCCGCGTCTCGCCTCCGCCCGTCCCCAGCTCCTGCATGGAGACGCCCGTCAGCCGCACCGGCTTGTCCTCGTGCGCCTTCTCCAGCAGCTCCTTCGCCACCCGGTAGAGCGTCTGCCCGTCATCCGTCGCGGAGGGCAGGGTGACCCGCCGGGTGATGAGCGTGAAGTCCGAGAACTTCAGCTTGAGCTGCACCACCCGGCCCTTCACGCCCGCGCGCCGCAGCCGCCGCGCCACCCGCAGCGCCTGCGAGTGCACGTGCGGGCTCAGGGCCTCCATCCCCGTCAGGTCCTCGTCGAAGGTGTCCTCGGCGCCCACGCTCTTGGCCTCGCGGTCCGGCACCACCTCGCGCGGATCGATTCCCTGCGCCAGCTCCCACAGCTGGCGTCCGCTCGCGCCCCACCGGGCCTCCATCCACGCCGCGTCCCGCTTCGCCACGTCGCCGATCGTCTCGAGCCCCGAGCGCTTCAGCGCCTCCTCCGTCTTGGGCCCCACTCCCCACAGCCGTCCCACCGGCAGCCCCGCGAGGAACGCCACCGTCTCCTCCGCCCGCACCTCCCGCTGGCCATTCGGCTTCGCCACGTCCGAGGCGATCTTCGCCACGAACTTCACCGCGGCGATTCCCGCCGACGACGGCAGGCCCGTCTCCGCCGAGATCTCCTTGCGGATCCGCCTCGCCATGTCCGCCGGGGCTCCGAAGAGTCCCACCGAGGCCGTCACGTCCAGGAAGGCCTCGTCCAGCGACAGCGGCTCGATGAGCGGCGTGTAGCGCTCGAAGATGGAGAAGACCTGCTCGCTCGCCTCGCTGTACGCGTTGAAGCGCGGCTTCACCACGATGGCGTGCGGCGCCATCTTCATCGCCCTCGCCATGGGCATCGCGCTGCGCACCCCGTACTTGCGCACCTCGTACGAGGCCGCCACCACCACCCCGCGCCGCACGTCCCCGCCGACGATCAGCGGCTTGCCCCGCAGCTCCGGGTTGTCCCGCTGCTCCACGGACGCGTAGAAGGCGTCCATGTCCACGTGGATGATGGCCCTCATCGGATTCACTCTACTGGACCTCTCTGACGCTCACTCCCCATGAAGACCCTCACCGAATACCTCACCTTCCAGACCCGCCAACGCCGGGAGCTCGTTCGCATCACCGACTCCGTCGCCGAGCTCGTCCGCAAGAGCGGCATCCAGGAAGGCATGGTGCTCGTCTCCGCCATGCACATCACCGCCGGGGTCTTCGTCAACGACGACGAGCCCGGTCTCCACGAGGACATCTGGGACTGGTTGCAGACGCTCGCCCCCCAGGGGTCAACCCGGGGGCCGGGCACCCTCACCCCGTCCCTCTCCCGGAGGGAGAGGGGATCTGGTGTTTCCCGAGAACCTCGAGGAGCTCTTGGGGGAGGGGACTCTCGACTCGCAGGGGTTGCTTCGTCACCGGGTGGGTGAGGCCCAGGGCCTTCGCGTGCAGGAAGAAGCGGCTCAGGCCGGGTTCCTCCCTGCCTCCGTAGAGGGTGTCTCCCACGATGGGCGCTCCCACCGCCGCCAGGTGCGCTCGCACCTGGTGCAGCACCCCCGTGTGGATCCGCACCTCCACCAGGCTGTACTCCCCCGCGCGTCCCAGCACCCGGAACTCCGAGCTCGCCTCCCGCGCTCCCTCGCCCCCGTCCAGCGCCGGCTCCACCCGGTCCGGGTGTCTCGGGTGGTGCCGCAGCGGCAGGTCGATCTCCCCCTCGTCCGCCAGCGGCCCCGTCACCAGCGCCCAGTAGCGCTTGTCCACCTCACGCCCGCCAAACGCCTCCCGCACCGCGCTCCACGCCTCGCGCGTGCGCGCCGCCACCATCACCCCGGATGTCTCGATGTCCAGCCGGTGGCACAGCCCGCCCTCGCGCTCGTCCTCCGACGCCTCCGCGCACTCGGGATGCCGCGCCACCAGCGCGTTGGCCACCGTGCCCGTCTCTCCCGGCTGCAGCGGGTGCGAGGGCTTGCCCGCGGGCTTGTCCACGAACACCAGCGCCTCGTCCTCGTGCAGCACCGTCAGCGGCGCCTCCGGCTCCGGCACCACCTCGCGCCGCTCCTCCGGCACCACCACCGTAATGCGCTGCCCCACGGCCACCAGCAGCCCCTTCTTCGCCGGCCGGCCTCCCACCTTCACCGCGCCCGCATCGAAGAGCTTCTTCAACTTCGCTCGCGACAGCCCCAGTGCCTCTCCGATGAAGAGGTCCACCCGCTGCCCCGCCTTGCCTTCCTCCACCACCAGCGTGTGCGTCGTTCCGGTCTCGTTCACTCGGACAGTGCCTCGTACACTTCCTCCGCCGTCTGGATCCGGTCGTCCGGTTCCTTCCGGATGAGGCGATGGGCCACCCGCGCCAGCTGGGGATCTCCCCTCTGGTTGATGGCCAGCACGGGCGGGGGCTCGGTTTCCAACACCTTGTGCCACAAGTCGACCGGCGACTTCGCGTCAAAAGGCGGCCGGCCCGTCATCAACTCGTAGAGGATGACGCCCAGGCTGTAGAGGTCCGCCCGTCCGTCCAGCGGCTCGCCCAGAATCTGCTCCGGCGGCATGTAGCGGAACGTCCCCACCATCCTCCCGTCCAGCGTCATCCCCGCGTCGTCCGCCAGGAACTTCGCCAGGCCGAAGTCCATCAGCCGCACCTGCCGGTCCTCGTCCACCATGATGTTGGACGGCTTCAGGTCCCGGTGCACCAGTCCGTGCGCGTGGATGTACGCCAGCGCCTCGCACACCTGCAGCAGCGCGTCCTTCAGGCGGCCCACCCGCTCCGGCCGGTTCAGCTCCTCCAGCCGCGCCGCCGACTCCCGCTTCACCATCACCGTCTCGGGCGCCCCCATGTCGTAGGGCAGGTCGAACTCCATGGAATCCATCTCGTCCGAGTCCGAGCCCAGCCACGGATCCATCGCCACCGGCAGCCGCGCCGCCGAGCCGGACGTGCCGAAGCGCATCCCGCCCGAGCCCCCCGACACCATCTCCTCGCTCGGCGCCTCCTCGGCGAAGGCCGACAGATCGAACAGCTCGCCGCCGTCCTCCGAGTCCGCCTCCCGGCTCGCCGAGGCCGGAGCCTGGGGGCGCCGGAACGAGCCCGAGTCCGAGAGCGAGCCCGGAATCGAGCTGGAGAGGGAGCCGGACGAGCCGCTCAGGGACGACACCAGCTGATCGCCCTTGAGCGACAGGTAGTCGCGCAGCGTCAGCCCCTCGATGAGCTCCATCACCAGGTAGGGCGAGCTCTGGTACACGCCGGTGTCGTACACCTTGACGACGTTGGGATGGGACAGGTCCTCGAGGGCCTCGAACTCGCGCACCAGGCGCTTCGCGGCCCGCGAGTCCATCGCCGGACCGCCCGACAGCAGCTTGAGCGCCACCGGCTCGTTCGTCCTGTCGTCCAGGGCCCGGTAGACGGTCCCGATTCCACCACTTCCGAGTGTCTCGAGGACGCGATAGGGACCGATGACTTTGGGACGCATCAAGTCGTCGATCCTAGATACCCTGTCGGGTCAGGGTCAAACGCCCGCCTGGAGGAGATGGGTGTTGAATGACCGTCATCCGGGCATTCCCCCTGCTCATGGGGCCCGGTAGCCAGGGTGGGGTAGGTCCAGCACTCACTGACAGCCGGGGAGTTGCGCTGGGGCGGGCCGGTGCCGTTCCACCCGGCGGCGCGACCGCTCGGGCCACGGGGGCGACCACTCCCGCACACGCCCGTGGACGTGGAGGGGTGGTGCCTCTACATTGCGCAGCCTCATGGAACGCCCTGTGTCACCGCCCTCTGTGGCTGCTCTCGAGCGACTCGTCCAGGAACGGCCCCTGCCGCGCCACGTGGGTATCATCATGGATGGCAACGGCCGGTGGGCGGAGATGCGCGGCCTGCCCCGCGTGGAGGGCCACCGCGAGGGTTCCACCAGTGTGCGCGAGGTCACCCGCTGCGCCCGGCGCGTGGGCGTCCAGGCCCTCACCCTCTACGCCTTCTCCTCGCAGAACTGGGCCCGCCCCGCCGAGGAGGTGGCCGCCCTGATGGACCTGCTGCGCGAGTACCTCGAGAGCGAGCGCGCGGAGATTTTGGAGAACGGCATCCGCCTCAACGCCATTGGCGAGGTGGAGAAGCTGCCGCGCTTCGTGAAGGAGCCGTTGGACCGGCTGCGGGCGGACTCGGCGAACAACACGGGGATGGTGCTGACGCTGGCACTGTCCTATGGCGGACGCGAGGAGCTGGCCCAGGCGGCGCGCCGCATGGCCGAGGCCGCCTGCAAGGGCGAGCTGACGCCGGCCCAGCTGGATACCCAGACCTTCGAGTCCTACCTCTGGACGAATGGGCTGCCCCCGCTGGACCTGGTGGTGCGCACCAGCGGCGAGCAGCGCATCTCCAACTTCCTGCTCTGGCAGCTGGCGTACGCGGAGCTGTGCTTCAGCGACGTCCTCTGGCCGGACTTCCGGACCGAGGCCTTCCTGCGCTGCCTGGCTCAATACCAGCAACGCGAGCGGCGCTTCGGTCTCACCTCCGCGCAAGTGAAGCGAGAGGACTCCCACCGGGCCAAGGCGTGAACGAGAAGAACAAGAACCTCGTCATCCGGACTGTTTCGGCGCTCACCCTGCTGCCGCTGGTGATCTTCCTGTTGTTCAAGGGAGGTCTGTACAGCGCGGCCCTGTTGAGCGTCGCCGCCGCCATTTGCGCCAGTGAGTACTACCTCATCACCCAGAAGACGCTCTCACCGGCGGCCTGGGTGGGGATCGTGCTCGCGGGCGTGCTGCCCGTTTTGACGCTCAAGGAGCCCGAGCGCACGGGGGCCGGCGCCTTCTGGATCCTGGTCTTCTATCTCATCTTCGCCTTCACCTATCACCTCATCCGGGGCCCGCTGCAGGACGCGCCCATGCGGGTGGCCCACCTGGTGACGGGCATGCTGTACGGCTCGGTGGGACTGACCTCCGTGGCCGCCCTGCGGCTGATGCCGGACGGCATGGCGTGGTCCATCTCCGCGCTCGTCATCACCTGGTCCAACGACACGTCCGCCTACTTCGCCGGCCGCTTCCTCGGCCGCCACAAGCTCTACCCCGAGGTCAGCCCCAACAAGACCTGGGAGGGCTTCTTCGGCGGCATGCTGGGCTCGGTGGTGGGCATGTTCATCACCCGGGGTTTCTTCTATCCCATGCTCACGGTGACGGACTGTCTGGTGCTGGGAATTTTCGGCGGGATTCTCGGTCCCATCGGGGACCTGTGCGAGTCCATGCTCAAGCGGGCCTACGGGGTGAAGGATTCCGGTGTGGCCATTCCGGGCCATGGCGGCATCCTGGACCGCATCGACGCGCTGCTGTTCAACGCGCCGCTGGTGTTCGTCTACGTGACCTTCATCCGCGGGCTGCTTCCGTAGCGGCCGCCGATTGTCCGGTCGGCAGGACCGCGGGCCGCGATGCGCATTGTCGGGCATGAGTCCCACGGTTAGTGTTGGCACCATGCTTCAAGGTCCCGGTCTGTTCATCGTCCTGCTCGGCGTGCTCATCACGGTTCATGAGCTGGGCCACTTCCTCGTGGCCAAGGCCTGCGGGGTGAAGGTCATCCGCTTCTCCATCGGGTTCGGGCCGAAGCTGTTCGGCTTCACCAAGGGGGAGACGGAGTACCAGGTGGCCCTGCTGCCCCTGGGCGGCTACGTGAAGATGGCCGGGGACACCCCCCACGAGGAGCTGAGCCCCGAGGACGCCCAGCGCGGCTTCCTCAACGCCGCCCCGTGGAAGCGCGCCCTCATCGTGGTGGCCGGGCCCGTCTTCAACCTGGTCTTCCCCGTCCTCATCTACTTCTTCGTCTTCTTCGGGCCGCACGAGACCATCTCCACCCGCGTGGGGTACGTGGACCCGGCCATGCCCGCGGCCGCCGCCGGCATCCGGCCCGGAGACCGCATCGTCGCCGTGGACGGGGACAAGGTCCGCACCTTCGAGGAGATGCGCGAGGCCTTCATCGGCCGCTTCGACCGCTCCATCCCCCTCACCATCGAGCGCGATGGGAAGCAGCAGATCGTCAACGTGACGCCCAACCGCATCGTCGAGTCCTCTCCGGTGGACTCGGTGGAGCGGGGGCAGATTGGCGTGGCGCACACCAACCGGCCCGCCGTGGTGGGCGTGCCCCCGGGCTCGCCAGCCGCGCAGGCCGGGCTGAAGACCTTTGACCGCATCCTGTCCATCAACGGGGTGGCCATCCCCGACGAGGCCGCGCTCAACGAGCAGCTGGCGAAGATGGAGGGGACGCTGGAGCTCACCGTGCAGCGCATGGATCCGGTGCCGGTCGGCGTGGTGACGGGGCATGCGCCCTCCGTGCACAAGGTGACGGTACAGAAGCAGCCCGGCGCCGAGGGTTTCGCCGCCCTGGGGGTGCATCCCTCGGACATGTACGTGGGCTCCGTGTTCCCGGACAGCCCGGCGCAGAAGGCCGGTCTGCGGGTGGGGGATCAGCTCGTCTCCTTCAACGGTGAGCCGCTGAATTCGTTCAACGTCCTGGCCGGCAAGCTCAGCACCCTGAAGGAGCAGTCCTTCCAGCTCGGCTGGCGCTCCGCGGACGGTCAGGAGCGCACGCAGACGATTGCCCAGGCCAACCACACCAGCAAGGACGAGATGGGCCAGGAGTCCTCCCGGCTCGAGCTGGGTCTGCGGCCCTGGTTGCCCTCCTCGGCGGAGCTGCTGCCCACGGACAAGGTGACGGTGACGCTCGGGGTGGGCGAGGCGCTGCGCGAGGCCGCTACGGTGGTTCCGAAGATCGTCGGGCAGATGGTGAAGGTGATTGGTGGGCTCGTGACGGGCCAGGTGTCGCACAAGACGCTCGGCGGACCGGTGATGATGTACCAGCTGGCCTCCAAGAGCGTGGACCAGGGGTTGGACTACTTCCTCAACCTGATGGCCATCATCTCCATCAACCTGGGCGTGATGAACCTGCTGCCCATCCCCATCCTCGATGGTTTCCACCTGCTGTCCGCCTTCTGGGAAGGCATCCGCCGCCGCCCCATTCCGGTGCGCGTGCGCGAGGTGGCCAACGTCGTCGGCCTCGTGCTGCTGATGGCGCTGATGGGCATGGCGTTGATCAACGACATCACCCGCTGAGCCCCGTCCGCGAAGGTGTGCCCCGGAGAAAAGTGCTGACACCGCGGCCATTTCCCCTCTCCCGAGGGGAGAGGGGATATCGGTCACATTCCTGAGAAGGATTCGTGAGGTGCGATGCGACGGTTGCTCGTGGGGTTGATGGTGGGGCTGGGGTTGTTGGTGGGCTGTGCACCGCGTGCCGCCCGGCCCACGAGGGATGACGAGGACCGCGAGGTGGTTCGGCCGGAGAAGCCACCCCCCGCGCGCGCCTGGCTGGAGGAGGGGCTCGCCTCGTACTACGGCCCCGGACTGGCCGGCCGGCCCACCGCCAGCGGCGAGAAGTTCAACCCCCAGAAGTTCACCGCCGCCCACAAGAAGCTGCCCTTCGGCGCGTGCCTGCGCGTGGTGAACATGGAGAACGGGCGCTCGGTGGAGGTGCGTGTCAACGACCGGGGGCCCTTCGTCCGGGGACGGGTGGTGGACGTGTCGCTCGCCGCGGCGAAGCAGCTGGGCATGCTGGACAAGGGGCTGGCCCGGGTTCGCCTCTACCGCTGCGCGGACAAGACCGGGTAGAAGCCTCCCCATGTTCCTCGCGCTCGATACCTCCACCCTCACGTTGTCGCTGGCCCTCGTGGAGCGGGAAGGGGAGGGTGTGCGTGTCCTCGAGCACGTGGTGGTGGGCCCTCCGAAGAAGCAGAGCGAGGCGCTGCCCGGCATCGTCGGCGAGCTGCTCGCCCGGCACGGCGTGGCGCTGAAGTCCCTGGAGGGCATGGCCATCGGCCTCGGCCCGGGCTCCTTCACCGGCCTGCGCATCGGCCTGTCCTGCGTGAAGGGGCTGGCGTATGCGGCGGGCCTCAAGGTGGCCGGGGCCTCCTCGCTCGCGGCCATTGCCCTGGAGGGCCCCGAGGATCCCCCCCTCTTCGCCCTCGCCGTAGCGCGCAAGGATGACCTCTACCTGGGGCCCTACCGGCGCGTGGGCCAGCGGGTGGAGGCCCTGGGGCCCGAGGAGGCGATGAGCCCGGAGGAGGTGGCCGCGCGCATGGCCGCCGAGCCCGAGGCGCTCGCGCTGGGACCCGCACTGCCCGAGTACCGCGCGGCCCTGGAAGCCCAGGGCGTGGCGCCCTCGCGGCTGCTGAGCGCGCCCTCCTTCCCCTCGGCGGTGGCGCTGGCCTCGCTGGTGCGCTTCCCCGAGACGCAGCCCCTGGAGGCCCTCTTCGCCTTGGAGCCGCACTACGTCCGCGCCTCCGAGCCCGAGCGCAACCCCAAGTTCCCCCCGCTGCCCGGGCCTCCGCCCACCGCGCGCCTCAAGGAGGACTGAGGGTGTAACCGCGAGGGGTCCTCGCGCCGCCGGGGTAGACTGTCCCGGCCGTGAGCGCCCCCGCCCCCCGTTCCGCCTCCGACGCGTCTCTTCCCTCGCACTGCCCGCTCTGTGAAGGCGAGCTGGCGGAAGGACGGTGCGTGCTCTGCAGCGCCGCGGCCATGCCCGGAGGCTACCGGGTGCTGCGCCTCCTCTCGCAGAGCCCCCATGGCCGGCTCTACGTCGCGCAGGCGCCCGGCGGCGGACAGGTGGCCCTCAAGGAGCTCGTCTTCTCGCTGGTGCCCGAGGCTCGGCAGCTCGAGGACTTCGAGCGCGAGGCCCGCCTGCTGCGCCAGGTCTCCCATCCGCGCATCCCCCGCTTCGTGGACTCCTTCCAGGAGGGCAGTGGCGTCCACACGCGCCTCTACCTCGCCCAGGAGCTCATCCAGGGGACCTCCCTGCGCGACCTGCTCCGCAAGCGCCGCCTCCGTGACGAGGAGGCCTTCGAGGTGGCCCGGCAGGTGCTCGACGTCCTGCGCTACCTGCACGAGCTGTCGCCGCGCATCGTCCACCGCGACGTGAAGCCCGCCAACCTCGTGCGCCGCGACGATGGGGCCGTGTTCCTCGTCGACTTCGGCGCCGCGAGAGATCTCTTCGGCTCGGGCACGGCCGGCGCCACCATGGTGGGCACCTTCGGGTACATGCCCCCGGAGCAGCTCGGCGGGACGCTCGACGAGACGTGCGACCTCTACGCGCTGGGCGCCTCGCTGCTGCACCTGCTCAGCGGCAGGTCTCCCGAGGAGATGCTCGCGTCGGACCTCTCGCTGGACGTCGCGGCCCATGCCTTCGTCTCTCCGCGCATGGAGCGCTTCCTCCTCAAGCTCATCGCGCGCGACCCGGCCGAACGCTTCCGCTCCGCGCTCGATGCGCAGCTCGCGCTGGAGTCGTCCTCGGGGGACAACCAGCCGGTGCCCCTCTGGCGCCGTGCCACCCTTCCGGTGCTCGCGTTGGGTGCCGTGGTGGCCATCACCGTGTGGGCCGCGCGTCCGTCCGCCAGGGCTCCCGATGCTCCACCCGAGGCGAGCCCTCCAGTGACCGAGCCCGTGAAGGTGGAGCCACCCCGTCCCGCTCCGTGGGAGCCGCACCTGCCGCTGCTGCCGGACTTCCCTCCGCACGCGCGCTGGCGGTTCGACGAGGACGACCCCGTGCTGCGCAAGACGCAGGGCGAGGACCCCACCCTGACGCGCCTCGCGCGCGACGATCAGCGGCGCTTCGACCTCGCCACGCCCGTGGGCATGCGCGACACCGGCCTGCGGGGCAGCGCGCTCCGGCTCGGGCAGTCGCTCACCGTGGAGGTGGTGCGGGACTCCGCGAGCGCGGGCTCCGAGCAGCCCTTCGTCATGGAGGGGCTCGAGGAGGGCTCGCTCTCCGTCTGGCTGCGGCGCAACGCCTTCCTGGACACGCTGGGAACGGTGGTCGCCTCGAAGGGCACCTCCGGTGGCGGTAGCCCCGCGGGCCCGCACCTCGAGCTCGTCGTCAACGGCGGGCACCTGGAGTTCAGCGCCGAGGGCTCCCGGTGGCTCAAGCCGCGCGTGCGGCTCGCGCCGGACGTCTTCCACCATGTCGTGGCCACCTGGGGGAAGAATGGGACGCGCCTGTACATCGGTGGCCGGCTCGTGGCCGAGGACCCCACGCCCGTGCTCGCTTCCCGTCAGGGCCAGACGCTCTGGCTCGGCAGGAACCCGCTGGAGCCGGACGCGAGCGCGCCGCCCCGGGTGTCCCTCGATGACCTGACCCTCTATCGCGGCGTGCTGCCCGAGGAGGCGGTGGCGGCGCTCGCGGCCCTGGAGCAGGGGAGCCCCGGCGCGGCGGGCGAGTACACCCCGGAGCCGCCGCTCTTCTCCGAGGACTTCTTCCGCGGACTCCGCCGGTGGGAGCCGCAGCCGCTCCCCGAGGGCGTGGAGCAGGAGTTCACGCTCGTCGAGGAGGCGGGGAACCCGCACCTGTCGCTCTTCCATGCGGGCCCCGGGACGGAGCGGGGCGTCTTCCTGGTGACGCAGCCCCGGGAGCACGGCGTCTACCGGGCGAGCCGCTTGTGGCTCGAGCTGGACGTGCAGCTGACGCGGAACGCACCGGGCGCGGGCCTGTCCCTCTGGATGAGCTTCCATATGGAGTCCAGCCCCGGGACGAAGGCGCTCTTCGTGGAGCTGGGCTCTCTTCCGGCGCAGTCCGCCCTCCGTGGAGACACCGCCGTGCACTTCGTGCCGGTCCGCCCGGGCAAGTGGCAGCACGTGAAGGTGGAGCTCAACGAGCTGCTCGTCCCGTTCAAGGCAGGGCCCATCCGGGCCGTGAAGAGCATCGCGATCCTCGGGTATGGCGCGAGCGTCGAGGGCGCCATCGACAATGTCACCCTGGTGGAGGAGTAGGGCGTGAGCGCTCCCGTTGGCAGTGCCCCCGGCTCGTGCGTGGCGTGTGCCCGTCCCTGTGCGGAGCCTCGCTGCTCCTTCTGTGGTGCCGCGCGGGCTCCGGGCGGGCTGCGGGTGCAGCGGGTCCTCTCGCAGAGCGTGCATGGCCGGCTGTACCTGGCGCTCGATGCCGAGGGCCGCTCCGTGGCCATCAAGGAGCTCGTCTTCGCGCACGCGCCGGACGCGGACAAGGTGGAGGCCTTCGAGCGCGAGTCCCGCCTGCTCCAGGCGCTCTCCCATCCGAACATCCCCCGGCTCCACGCCTCCTTCGCCGAGGGCGAGGGCGCCCAGGCCCGCTTCTACCTGGTGCAGGACTACGTCTCCGGCGAGTCGCTGGCGGCGCGCCTGGAGCACCACCGCTTCGACGAGGCCGAGGCGCGGAAGATCGCCCGCGAGGTGCTGCGCATCCTCGGCTTCCTGCACTCGCGCCAGCCGCCCGTGCTCCACCGCGACGTCAAGCCGGCCAACCTCATCCGGCGCGAGGACGGTCACATCGTCCTGGTGGACTTCGGCTCGGCCCGGGCGCTGCGCGAGGGCCGCACGCACGAGGCCACGCTCAACGGCACCTTCGGCTACATGGCCCCGGAGCAGCTCGGGGGCAGCGTCTCGCCGGTGAGTGATTTGTATGCGCTCGGGGCCTCGCTGCTGCACCTGCTCAGCCGGCGCCCGCCGGAGACGCTGCTCAGCGGAGACTGGGAGCTGGTCTTCACGCGGGAGATCCACGTGTCCGAGCAGTTCCGGGCCTTCCTCCGGAAGCTCGTGGCGCGCAGGCCCGAGGACCGTTTCCCCAGTGCCGCGGATGCCCTGCTGGCGCTCGATGCGCCCCTGCCGAAGACCGCTCCACGCTGGCCCCTGGCCGCCGCCGGAGCCGCGCTGGCCGTGGGCGTCGTGGCCTTCGTGTCGGCGAAACGCGAGCCCGCGCCCGCTCCGGCCGTGGTGGCCGCCCCGCGAGCGCCGCCGAAGCCCGTGGAGTCTTCCAGGCCCACGGAGTCTCCGGAGCCGCCCGCACAGGAGTCACCCTCCGGGGAGACGCCGGCCGGCAAGGTGCTGGCCCACTGGTCCTTCGAGGACTCCGGCAGGGCGCTCCTGTTCCAGAGCGCGGAGCGAGGGCCCGCGTTGAAGCCGTTGGAGGTGGACCTGGTGCCAGGAGCGCGGGGACGGGGCGTGCTCCTGGGGGGCACGGGCTCGCTCGGGGTGGTGCGGGAAGAAGGGCACCCGGGGTTCGCGATTCCGTCCGAGGGGGCCCTGTCCCTGTGGCTCAGCCGCGAGCGGCCGGGCGCCGGTCCCGTGCTGACGGCGTACGCGGGCATCCAGCGCACGCTCCAACTCCGGCTGGACGAGTCGGGACGGCTGACGTTCGCAGTGGGCCCGCGCGAGCTGGTGTCTCCCCAGCCGCTGGAGCTGGGCCGCTTCATGTACGTCGCGCTGGAGTGGGGCGCCACCGGCATGCGCCTCTGGGTGGAGGGGGGGCGCGTGGCGGAGGACGTGGAGCCCGTGCCGGAGGGCGGGCTCGGTGAGGGACTGCGCATCGGCTGGGATGCCCTGGTGCCCGGCGAGCTGGCTCCGGCGATGGCCCTGGATGAAGTACGTCTGCGGACCGGCCCGGTGCCTTCCGAGACCTGGTCTCGTGAGGCCGGGGACCTCGGACGGGACGGCCGTGTCTTCTCTCCTTCGCGCACCTCCTCCCCGGAGCCGGTCCGGCCGAGCCGGTCGCACGACACTCCTTCCGTGGAGCTGCGGCTGGAGACGCCTGGAGACATCGATCTCTCCCAGCACAAGCAATGGTTGGGGAGCTCGTCGGACTGCCTTCGGGGTGCGCGGCTCGCGCTGGAGGGGGTGGAGGTCGTCACGGGCGAGAAGGTGCATCTCCTCGCGTCCTTCTCCTTCAGCACCCGCACACGGTGCGGCCTGAGCCTCCCGCTCTTCCTGGAGGACGAGGAGGGAGGACAGTCGAGAAACGCGCATCTCCTCTTCCAGCTGGAGCGCGGGGGCGTGGAGCACGCCCGCGGCGAGTTCACCTTCTCCGAGGGCGAGCGGTACGGCGTGCTGGGAATCGGCTCTCGCTCCGCGCCGCTCGCGAAGTTCCGGATCGACTGGGAGACGCTCGGCGTGCGGCGCGTCTCCCCGCTGGAGCGGAAGGATTGAGCGGCCCGGGACTCAGGCGCCCTCGAACTGGATCCGTGCCCGGCGCATGACGTGGTCCACCGCCATGAGGTGCCAGGCCACCTGATCGATCCGGGCCAGGTTGCGCGGCTCGGCGCGCAGGGCGTCCGCCAGCTCGTCCATCGTCAGCCCGGCGGCGTGGGCCTGGTCCCGGAGGACCTTCTCCACCACCTGCGGCGTGAGCGTCAGGCCATCGCGCTTGCAGATGGCGCCCAGGGCGAGGCTGATGCGCAGCCGGTGCTCCACCTCGGCGCGGGTGTCCACGTCCTTCAGCCACGCGCCGAGCGACTCCTCCCGCTCCGGGCCGTTGAACTGGAGCTCGCTGGCGGAGCGGCCCTCGCTGGTGCTCCAGCGGCGGCGGATCTCCTCGTCCACCAGCTCGCGGGGAATCTCCACCCGGGTGCGCGCGGCCACCTGGTTGAGCACCTGCTGCTGGGCCTGGACCAGGAGCAGCTGCGCCGCCTCGTCCTCCATCTGCCGCACGACGTCGCGCATGGCCTCCTGCAGCGTGTGGCCCCGGCCGAAGGCCATGAGGAACGCCTCGCTCTCGAAGTCGGGGTACCTCACCTCGCGGGCGGCCTGCACCTGGAGGACGAAGCGGGCCGGCGTGCCGCGCAGCGACTCGACGGGGTACTCCGCGGGCAGGGTGACCTCCACCACCAGTCCCTCGCCGGGCGAGCGGCCCACGAGCGTCTCATACAGGCCGGGCAGCAGCGGATCCGGCTGGACGGGGAGCCACTCGCCGGTGCGCAGGCTGAAGGGGATGAGGTGGCCCTGGGAGTAGCCCGCGATGTTGAGGAGGACCTCGTCCCCCCAGGCGATGTGCTCGGTGGGGTAGCGGTGGTGCTCGGTGGCGTGGGGCCGCGCCAGCTCCAGGAACCGCTCCTGGACCTGCTCGGAGGTGAAGCCCTGGGGGGAGGGGAGGGTGACGGACAGCCCCTCCAGGGAGGGAGCCTCCACCTGGGGCAGCACCACGGGGTGACTCCGCTCGTCGCGCCAGGTGGGCGAGATCCGGGGCAATCCGAACGACTGGGGACTGGAGGTGTGGGAGTTCATGGTGCGTGCCTCTGCGAGGTGGGGACCAGGGGGGGACGACTACCAGCCGCTGAAGAAGTTCTTGATGCCCTCGCCGACCTTCTTGGCGCCCTCCTTGATGGCGCCGAAGTTCTCGACGACCGCGCCGGCCACGGAGGAGGCGGTGGAGACGGCCGCGCCCACCTGCGAGACGATGGGGATGTTGGTGGCGGCCACGATGGAGCCGGCGGCGGTGATGCCGGACGTCACCTTGGAGGCGATGCTCGCGTTGGGATCGGCGATCGTCTTGGCGGCCAGGGCCGTGTCGAGCGCGGCGATGCCGATGTTGACGCCCGGGGCGAACCGGCCGGCCGCCTTGGCCGCCGTGCTCGCGCCCTTGGCACCCAGCTTGGCCGCGGCCTCGGCGCCCTTGGCGGCGTCGACGATGGCATCGCCCGCCTTGAGGCCCGAGGCGACCTGCTGGCCCGCCTTGGCGATGCCGCCCTCGAGCTTCCCGGCCAGCTTCCCGCCACCCACGGCGCGGAGTGCATCGGCGGCGCCCTGCTTCAGGGTGGTGCCGATGGTGGCCCCGAAGCCCTTGGACTTCGCGAGCTCGCCCAGCACGTCGATGTCACGCAGCGGCTTGCCGGAGAGCACGGACTCGGCGACCTTGCCGGCGATGTTCTTGCCCACCTCGCCGTGGGCGCCGAGGGCCGCCTGGGCCGCGCCCTTGAGGTTCTTGAACTCCTTGCCGGACTGGATCATGGCGGCCACGTCGAGCCCGCCCTTGACGGTGTTCAGCACGCTCTTGCCCAGCAGGAGGGCGCTGTCGGTGGCCTGGCTGCCGTCACCGTTCTTGATGGCGCTGGCGAGACCCGCGGCGTTGGTGCCGATGCCGGCGACACCGGCGGCGACGCCACCGCCCGCCTTCAGCTTGCCGAACGCACCCGCGGCGCCATTGGCGTGAGCGGCGTCGGTGGCGCTCTGCACGTACTTGCCGAGCAGGTTCTGCTTCGCGGCGGCGGCGGACGTCTTGGCGGCGGGCTCCAGGGTGTCCTGCGTGTGGAGGGACTGGGGCTTGGAGGCCGCGGGGGCGCTCCTGGGCGGCGTGGTGAGGTGGGGCGCCGAGTTCGTCCGGGTCAGGGCCGGCTTCTCGCTGGCGCCGAGCACGGGGGCCGAGTTGGAGCGGTGCAGCGAGGGATGGCTGTTGGAGACGGGCGTGGTCATGGAAGGCTCCTGCGAAGATGGGGGTGGGTGGCGCGGCGGCTGTTCGCCGTTGATGTGCGCCATCCAGAGCAGGAGGTGTGCCAATGCCTACGCGACCCGGCGGGAACGAGTGAAAGGCCCGTCTTCCCTCGGGAAATGCTCGCGAGCCGGGGGACTCGCGAGGGATTCCGGGGCCCGGCTGATGACCGGCCCCTGGTGACTCCAGTTTCTCCTGGTGACTGCTGTCACCAGTCGAGGAAGCGCCTCCACCAGCGTCGCAACTCCTCCTCGACGGAGGGGTCCGTGAAATGAGTGAGACGCCAGGGGAATGGCTCCATCCAGGGCTCCAGCACCCTCGCGAGCTCGCGGTATGCCGGAAGGTCCTGGCCTCGATCCAAGTCTCCCGCTTCGGGGCAGGAGCCTGTCGATACGACGACGCGCTGCTCCTCCATCTCCTGCACGGTGGTCGTGGGGCACTGGAGCCGGGCCTGGAGGACTGATGCTCCACCCAACGCATTCAGCACGGGCTGCCCGAGAAAGTTCAGCCAGTGGATGCCATCCACCCGGGTGCCCATGTTGTCGTGGATGCTGGCGTTGCGGATGTCGAAGCCGGGGTGACGGAATATCACCGGGCGAAGCCGGTCCAGCTGCTCGTCCACGGGGTACCAGCAGGAGAGGGCGAGGCCGGCATGTCCCGAGGCAAAGGGCAACCGGGAGCCCATGTCGAGCGCCAGAGCGCGCACAGCGTCCGCACCACGCTCCTCGAGGTACTCCGTTGGCAGGGTGACCTGGAGCACACTCACGCTGTGTGGTGGCGGCTCACGCCAGGCAAGCCGGGCGTGATAGCTGAAGGCGTAGCCGCGATCGTCATCGGCGTAGATGCTGAAATACGGATCCGCACCCTCCTTCTCGGGATGGAAGGCCTCGTCGGGCGTGTAGTCGTCGAAGTACCTGCGCTCCTTGGGCCGCAGGCTCTCCCGGATGAGCTCCCAACCCCGCTCGCTCAGGTCTCGCGGTTCCCAGTAACAGCAGGTGTAGCGAGAGAGCGCCTCGGGGTGTCCTTCCACGGCGCGGAGATAGCTGTCGAGCGCATGCGACACGCCCGCTGAGATCTGGAAGTGGTCGCAGGGGACGAAGAAGACGATGCGGACCAGGTCACGGATGAGGAGCCGGTCCTCGATGCGCTCGGTGGCGCCCGTCTCACGCGTCCAACTCCTGGTCCTGACCGGGCCCGAGATGCGGATACGAGGGGAGGGGTTCATGACCATCGGCAAGCACTACCGGCGATCAACACCAAACTGGGGAGTGACGAGGGCGGGTTTGCACTGACCACCGAGTCCTTCGTACGACTTCATCTGCCTCACGGCTTCCGCGTTCCAGGGGTTGCCCACCTCATAGCCACAAGGGAACTTGAGGTCGTAGATGCACTGAATCCGGGTGGCATTGCGGGTGAAGTGGATGACGATATCGGGCCGGAGCGAGCCGGTGCGCCTGTCGGTGAGCAGCACTTCTTTCGTGATCTCGTCCTTCCGGTAGCGCGGCTCCACGGCGAAGTTGTCGGGGAACTTCTCCGCGAGCTTCCTCTGGATGCACTCGAAGGCGACCGCGTGCTTCAGCTTCCCGAGGTGCCGCGCCCAGGAGGGGGCGAGCTTGTCCTTGACGGTGGGCTCCTTCTCGCATTCCGAGTCGGGCAGGGTGCGATCCTTGCCGAAGAGCTCTTCGTCCACCTTCCTGTTGGCTGTATGCACGCACTGCTTCAGGACGTCCTCGACGACGCCCCTCTGGGCCTCATCGAGGAACCTGGTGACGTGGATGAATCCCTGGAGGGCTTCGGTGGCCTGGACGACTGTTTCGAACACCTGGCCGGCCCGGGACGCAGCGGGCGCGAGGATCTCCCCGGTGCTTGCATTGACCGGGGCCGCGCAGGCCGCACCACACGACTGGTTGAACTGAGCTCGGGTACCGGTGAGTTGCCCACCCCCATGGACACGGGGATGGACCATGGAGCAGGAGAGGCAGAGGAGCGCGGCCACCGACACGGTGGCGAGGAACCGCATGCCCTGGACTGGCCGGCCCCAGCGCGAGCCTGTGTGAAGGGAGGACATCACGTGTTCCCTGGCGTGTCGGGATGGAACCCCGCCCTGTCTCGGGACAGAGCGGGGCAGGTGCACTAGGCCCGGTAGGTGCGTGCCACCGACTCCATGCGCTCGGCCGCTTCGCGCAGGGAGCTCGTGGCGCGCGTGGTGGCCTGCACTCCCTGCATCGTCTCTTCCATCAGCGACGACAGGTCCGACACCGCGGTGAAGATCTGCGAGATGCCCGCGTTCTGCTGGCTCACCGCCACGGCGATCTGCCTCGCCGCTCCCGCGTTGTCCTTCACGATCGACGTCAGCTCCCGGAGGCTCTCGCCGCTGGCCTTGATCTGCGCCAGCCCGCCCTGCATCTGCTGCTGCCCCTTCTCCGTCATCGACACCGTGTCCTGGATGGACTTGCCGATATCGTCCAGCAGCTCCCGCACCCGGTCCGTCGACTCGATGGACTGGTCCGCCAGGGCGCGAATCTCGCGCGCCACCACGCCGAATCCCTTGCCGTGCTCGCCCGAGCGCACCGCCTCGATGGCCGCGTTGAGCGCCAGCATGTTCGACTGGTCCGCCAGATCCTTCACCGTCTGGGCGATCTCTCCAATCTGCTGCGTCCGGTTGCCCAGCATCAGGATGGTGCTGGCCAGCCGCCCCACCTTCTCATGCAGCTCCTGCAGCCCCGCGATGCTCGCTCCCAGCGTCTGCTCGCCCAGGCGGCCCACCTCTTCCGCCCGCTCCGTCACCTGCAGCACCGCCCGCGAGCGCTCCTCCGCCATCTTCGACGTCTGTTGAATCTCCTGCGCGGTGACCTGTGTCTCCTGGATGGCCGCCGCCTGGCGCGAGAGGTTGCGCTCCTGGTGCTCCGCCGCCTGGCTCAGCTCCGCCACCGCGCCGGTGAGCACCCGCGTGCCCTGCTGCAGGCCCACCGTCGTCTGGCGCAGCTGCTCCATCATCCGCGAGAAGGCGTGGGCCAGCTCCCCCACCTCGTCCCCGCTGTTCACCTCCACGCGGTGCGAGAGGTCTCCCTCCTCGAGCACGTGCGTCACCGCCTCGCTCAGCGCGGAGATGGGCCGGGCGATGCCACGCGCCAGCCACCACGAGCCCGCGACGGCCAGCACCAGGAAGAACCCCAGCATCCCGAGCGCCACCGTGGCCGCCTGCGCCAGCGGGGCATACGCCTCCCGCGCGTCCAGGGTGGCCACGAAGTGCCAGCCGTCTCCCACGTCCTTTACGTCCGTGCCGTTGATGGCCTCCTGCGACACGGGCCGCACCAGCGGCGCCGCATCCGCGGGACGTGAGTTGAAGAGCACCGTGCCCTCCTCGCTCCGCACCTCCAGGGCGAAGCTGTCCTGGGCGCGCTCGCGGGCCCGCTGCATCGCGGCCTTCACCACGTCCCGCACCTGGCTCCAGTCATACGCGGCCAGCAGCACGCCGATCCGGGCGCCACTGGCCGGGCTCTTCACCGGCGCGGCCAGCGGCAGCACCCGCTTGCCAAAGGCCGCGTCCTTCTCCCGCGCGAGCGCGTCGGCCGTGAAGCGCCCCTCGAGCGCCGCCCGGTACCACGCCGTCTCGCGCACCTCCCGCTCCCGGCCCTGGAAGCTCTTGAGCAGCGCCTCCGAGCTGGCCGACACCGCGCGGCCCTGCTCGTTGAAGAGCACGAAGCCGCTGAGGGAGGGGTGGTGCTTCACCAGCCCCGCCAGCACCGCGTCGCTCTTGTCGTAGGTGTCGAAGAGCAGCGCCCCGCGCAGGATGGCGTCCTCGGACCAGCCGCGCACGTTGGCCTCGCGCTCGGCGAGGATGCGCTCCACCAGATCCTTCAAGCCCTCGGCCTCGGCCCTCAACGTGGCGTGGATCTGCTTGGACAACGTGCGCCGGGTGAAGGACAGGCCCACGCCGGTGACGGACAGGATGGCGAGCGCCGAGAGCATCGCCACCGACAGCGTGATGCGGCCGCGCAGCTTGAGGCCTCGCGAGAGGGGGAGGTTCATGGTTTCAGAGCTCGAGCAGGGAGAGGGACACGGTGAGGGCGCCGATGACGCGGGCGCCATCCTTCACCGGCAGGGACACCTGGACGACATAGGACTGGGAGGAGTCGTCGAAGAAGGGTTTTTCACGCAGCTCCCCACCCCGGCCTCCATTGAAGGACTGGCGCCACTTGGGCTCATCGCCCTGCCAGTAATCGGACGTGCGCCGCGTGGCGCCCACCAGCGCGCCCTGGTTGTCCATGACGAAGGCCTCGGCCACCACCCGGCCCAGCCGCTCCCGGTAGCCGCCGAGCGTGCGCGCGCACGGGTTGCCCAGCAGCTGGCGCTTGAGCGGGGTGAGGGCCGGCGTCGCGCGCCACTCCTCGTCCCACTGCCGGATGCTCTCCAGGGACACGCGCCGCGCGTTCTGCTTCTTCACCTCGCGCACCACCGACGGATCCGTGGCCATGCGCCGCAGCTCGGGCATCAGCCCGTCCACCTTCTTCATCTGCGCCGCGCCGTCCGGCGGCACGTTCGCGAGCAGCAACAACGAGACGAGGGTCCACATCGACATGTCCCACCAGTCTACCGGAAGGGGACGCGCGCACCCGTGTCGGGCCCGCGCCCCTGCTCCCCCTCCATGCGGACACGGTGGGACAGCCCCCGGCGGGCGCCACGGTGGTAGACGTCTACCAGTGATGTCGTATTTTGTCCTACCTGAGTGGTAGACGTCTACCACCGAAGGCCGCGCGCCGGGCGGGGGGCTGGGGTAAAGGGACCGCCATGAACGAGAACCTGCGAATCGCCGTGGTGGGCGCCACGGGCGTGGTGGGCACCGAGGTGCTCTCCACCCTGCTGCAGCGGGACTTCCCCGCCGAGCAGCTCAGCGTGCTGGCCTCGGAGCGCTCCGAGGGCGAGGAGGTGGAGTACGGCGAGGAGACGCTGGAGGTGGAGCCGGTGTCCGCCGAGACGCTCCGGGGCACGGGCCTGGTGCTGCTGGCCACCCCGGCGGACGCCTCGCGCACCCTGGCCCCCCTGGCCCAGGCCGCGGGCGCCTGGGTGGTGGACGCCAGCAACGCCTTCCGCGCCGAGGGCAACGTCCCGCTGGTGCTCCCCGGCTTCAACTCCGAGGTGCTGGGCGCCTCCTTCAAGGGCCGCATCGTGGCGCTGCCCTCGGCGGTGACGACGGCGGTGGCCACCCTGGTGGAGCCGCTGCGCCAGGCCTTCGGCGTGGCCCAGGTGCAGGTGACGGCCCTCATGGGCGTGTCCTCCTCGGGCCAGCGGGGCCTCAAGGAGCTGGAGCAGCAGACGTCCGCGCTGCTGTCCGGCCGCGAGCCCGAGGCCCACGTCTTCCCCCACCGCGTGGCCTTCAACCTGGTGCCCCAGGTGGGCCCCTTCCTGGCCAACTCGCCCTGGACGGAGGAGGAGGCCGGCTGGACGCTGGAGTGCGCCCGGCTCTTCGCCAGCAAGGGCGAGGTGCCCGTGGTGGCCGGCACCGCCGTGCAGGTGCCCACCTTCTTCGGCCACGGGCTCAGCCTCCACGTGCGGCTGAAGAAGCCCGCCCCGGTGGACCAGGCCCGCGCCGCCCTCAAGGGCTCGCCCGCGCTCAAGGTGCTGGATGCTCCCACCGAGAAGGTCTACCCCCTGCCCAGCCTCGTCACGGCGGATCCCACCATCCATGTGGGCCGCCTGCGCTCCTTTCCCCAGGCCCCCGAGTGGCTCACCCTCTTCGCCACCGTGGACAACGCCGGCCGGGGCGCCGCCCTCAACCTGGTGGAGGCCGGCCTGCGGCTCGCCGAGTCCTCCGCCTGACAATTTGGCAACGCCGCCGGGCCGCTCCTGCCCATTTGACCGGGGGCGGGGGCCTGTCCCCCCCGTCACCCCCCGGAGGCGGGCCGGGTTTCTCCTGGCCTCGGGCTTGCTACCCTCCTTCCCGCCCATGCGTAACCTCCTCTTCACCGCAGCGGTCCTCCTGTCGTCCGCGGCGTTCGGACAGTTCGGGTCCCAGGTCCAGGTCACGGTCCAGTCCGCGACCAATACGGCCAGCCTGAGCGTCGGTCCGAGCCAATGTGGATCGACGAGCACCTTCAACTGGCGGGTGGCCGGCACGCCCTGTACCGAGCTCTCCCTCTGGATCACCACGGACACGGACTGCCGGGACTCGGCTTCCGCGCAGACGTCGGGATCCACCCGCTCGCTGTCCTCCATTCCGCTCACCACCATCACCTCCTCGGGTGGCACCGCGACGGCGACCTTCCAGGTGTCCAACCTGCCCATCTTCTCCACCTCCGGCTCGGATGCGGGGACGGGCTCGTGCGGTGACCCGGGGATCGAGTCCACGATGCGGCTGTGCGCCGCGACGAAGACGGCCGATGCGCTGGGCTCGTGCAGCTCCAACGTGGTGAAGGCGGCGAAGCCGTTGGAGATCACCTACGACACGAAGAGTCCCGATGCGCCGTCCATCTCTGGCGTGGCCGCGCTGGACAAGGCGCTGAAGGTGACGGTGGATGCGCCGGAGGACGCCCTCCAGGTGAAGGTGGTGGCGTTGCTGGCGGGCGTCGAGGTCTCCAATGAGCAGCAGGGCGTGGCGGCGGGGGCGGTGCGGGTGGCGAACCTGCAGAACGACGTGACGTATCAGCTCGAGGCCTATGCCATCGACGAGGCGGGCAACCAGAGCCCGGCGTCGGTCGCGAGCGAGGGCACGCCCACCCGGACGTTTGGCTTCTATGAGCGGTACCGCGAGGCGGGCGGCGAGGAGACGGGGTGCGGTGCCACGGGCGGAGGTTTCGCGGGCGGAGGCATGCTGGCCGCCCTGGGTTTCTGGCTGTTCTCAAGGAGAAATCGTTCATGACTCGAGCAGTGGCCCTCGGCATCGCGGTGGTGCTCACCGCGCTCCCAGGCGAGGCGCAGGAGATGTCCGATGTGCCCACCCAGACGCCTCGCAGCGGTGCCGTGGAGATCCGGCTCGGAGGCTACAAGCCGGCGCTCGATGCGGAGGAGGCACTCGCGGGGAAGCGGCCGTACGCGGATACGTTCGGCGCCTCCAGCATGCTGCTCGTCGAGCTGGAGATGCAGCGCTTCTTCTACCAGGGCATCGGCACGGCGGGCGTGAGCGTGTCGCTGGGGTACGCGGAGAAGTACGCCGCCGCCCTGACGGATGCGGACGTGCCGTCCGCGGAGCGCACCGGCCTCCACGTGCTGCCCATCCGCGTGCGCGGCGTCTACCGGTTCGACTACCCGGCGTTCCGCTGGGGCATTCCGCTGGTGCCCTACATCAAGCCCGGCCTCGTCTTCACGCCGTGGTGGTCCACCAAGGGCGGGGAGATCGAGTCGCCGGAGGTCGGCGGCACGGGCAAGGGTTTGAGGTTCGGCTGGGAGGTGGCGGGTGGTGTCGCCTTCCTGCTGGACGTGCTGGAGCCGCGGCTGGCGCGCGACTTCGACTCGGACCTCGGGGTGAATCACAGCTATCTCTTCGCCGAGTACACGTACGCGAAAGTGAACAACTTCGGCAGTAAGGGATTCGATCTCTCCGACGGGTACTGGATGTTCGGACTGGCGCTGGATTACTAGACCGTACATGAAAGCGCATGTGCGAACCTTTCCTCGAGCCCTGACAGTCCTCGTGGTGGTGGCCGTGGCCCTGGCGGGTCCCGGCTGCCGGAGGGCAGTGAAACCGGAGGCGGGGGGAGCTCGCACGGTGGAGGCCGGCGTGCCGGTGGGCTTCGGCTCCGAGGCCCGGGACGCGCCGGAGGTGACGTGGGACTTCGGAGACGGCTCGCCGCCGCGGCAGGGCGCGCGGGTGTCCCATGCCTTCCCGCGCGCGGGCAGCTTCCAGGTGCGCGCGCTGGAGAAGGACGCGGTGCTGGCCAGCGCCTCGGTGACGGTGGTGCCGCGGCCGGTGCTGCGCGCCATGCCCGCCGACGCGGAGGTGGCGGTTTTCTTCCCCCGGTTGCGCGGCAACGTGGAGCCGCTGGTGGGCTTCTTCGCGCGGATGTTGGGCCAGGCCCAGACGCGGCAGGCGCTGGAGGAGGCGCCGCTGTTGTCGCTGGTGCTGCGTGAGCTGCGGGGCGAGCCCCGGCTGGTGGATCCGGAAGAGGGCGTGGGCTTCTTCTCTCTGCCCGGCTTCGAGGGCACCGTGGCGCTGCTGGGCGTGACGGACGCCGAGGCCGCGCTGGAGGCGGTGGTGGAGGAGCTGCGCTCCGGTGGCGCGCGTGTCGTGGGGCGCGAGCCCGGGGGCAGCGTGCGCTTGGAGCGCGAGAGTGGGACGCCGATGCTGCTCTTCGCGGACCGGGGCTACCTGTACCTGGTGGTGCCGGACTCGCCGGAGGAGGCGGGCGGGGACGAGGACGACGAGCAACAGGCGAGCGGGCGCATCGAGAAGGTGCTGGCGCAGGAGGGCGGGACGGCGGTGGCGGACGAGGCGGCGATCCGGGCGCGGATCACGGGCATGAGCGGCCCGGGGCTGTCCGAGCAGCCGCTGCTCACGGAGCTGAGGCCGAAGGTGGGCGCGGGCAACGTGCACCTCTTCGCGCGGGCGGAGGACGGGGACGACTCCGAGGGGATTCGAGGCCTGTGGGCGGCGCTGCGGGTGGAGGAGGCGAGGGCGGAGCTGGAGGGCTGGGTGGCCTCGGACAAGTCGCTCTTCGCGGGCAAGAGCGGGCCGGGCTCGGAGCTGCTGGGCAAGGCGCCCGCGGATCCGATCGCCGCGCTGATGGTGTCCATGCCGCCGGAGGAGATGACGAAGCTCGTCTTCGGCGCGCCCGGCTCGGAGCGCCGCGAGCGGACGTTGCTGCGGCTGAAGGAGCAGGGCTTCGACGCGGCGGGCGCGGATGAGCTGCTGGGCGCGCTGCGCGGAGACATGACGCTGCTGGCGTACTTCGACGCGGTGGCCTTCTACCGCAACTTCTTCCTGGGCAACCGGCAGCCGGAGCCGCGCGGCACGCTGCTCTTCCAGGCGGGACTGGTGCGCTCCGAGCCCGTGCTGGAGTGGCTCACCGGGCGGCTCAAGGAGCGCGGGCAGCCCTATGAGGTCTTGAAGGGCGCGGACGCCACGCGCCTGCGCACGCGGGTGATGGATCAGCCCGTGGAGTTCGCCGTCTCGGCGGACCGGCTGACGGTGAATGGCGGCGAGTCGCTGGGGGCGCGGCCCTCGGGCGACGTGGGCGTGGCCCTGCGCGAGCGTTATGGCGCCCAGTCCTTCGAGCCGGGCCACCTGTCGGCCATGGTGGACGTGGGCCGGCTGCGCGCCGAGCTGGAGGCCCCGAAGGAGGTGCCCGGCGTGTCACCGCAGCAGCTGCCCGTGGCCCGCTCGCTGGTGGGCACGCTGATGGATCAGCTGCCGCCCGTGGAGAATGTCTTCATCGACTTCGCACCCGAGGAGGGCGGCGGTCGCTTCCGGGCGCGCGCCGAGCTCCGGGAGCGGAGCAGGTAGGGAGCCGTGTCCAACACCATCACCGTCCTGTATTTCGCCGCGGCGCGCGAGCGCGTGGGGCTGCCGAGAGAGCCGCTGGAGTTGCCCCCGGGAGCGCGCGTGTCGGACGTGCTGCGCCTGCTCGCCACGCGTCACCCGGCGCTGGCGCCCCTGTTGCCGCACCTGCGGGTGGCGGTGAACCAGGAGTTCTCCGACGCGGAGGCCGAGGTTCCCGCGGGCGCGGAGCTGGCCCTCATTCCGCCGGTGGCCGGAGGCAGTGGCGGCCTGTTCCGCGTGGTGGACCGGCCACTGCGGCTGGACGAGGTGGTGGAGGCGGTGTCCGGCGAGGCGTATGGCGGGCTCGTGACGTTCTCCGGCTCGGTGCGGAACCAGACGCGGGGCCGGCGGGTGCTGCGGCTGGAGTACGAGGCCTATCCGCCCATGGCGGAGAAGAAGCTGGCGGAGATCGGCGGCGAGGTGGCCGGGAAGTTCAACGGGACGCGGCTGGCGATCGTGCACCGGGTGGGGACGTTGAAGCCGGGCGAGCTGGCCGTGGTCATCGCCGCGGCGGCGCCGCACCGGAAGGAGGCGTTCCTCGGGTGCGAGCACGCCATCGAGCGGCTCAAGCAGGACGTCCCCATCTGGAAGAAGGAGTTCTTCGAGGACGGTGAGGTCTGGGTGGGTCTGGGTCCATAATCTTCCCTCTCCCCTCGGGAGAGGGGAAATTGACGAGGGACACGGCCGCGGGTCGGCGCATGTGCCCGGGGCACGCCTTCAGTGGACACCGAGATTGGCGGGCAGCGTCTTCACACCCGCGTCGGGCTTCTGCGCGTCCGGTGAAATGGGCCGGGCCGGCTGGTCCACCCCGAGCCTCTTGCGCTCGGCCTCCTCGCGGTCGCGTGCCGCCTTGAGGGCGCGGGCGTTGGACTCGGCCATCTTCTCGGGAGAGGGCCCCGCGAACAGGAATCCCACCGGCAGGCTGAGGAAGAGGGCCGCCCCCATCGCCACCCAGCCGAGATCTCGCAGCCGCACGGCCGCCTCGCGCTTGCCCGCGACCGAATAGGTGATGTGCAGGGCGAGCTCGCCCTCGCACAGGCGCAGCAGATCTCCCTGCAGGAGCTCCACCGAAATCCGGTCCCCGGTCCGCTGCAGCTCCGCTTCCGGGATGGGACGGAAGGCATCGCCGCGCCGGCTGCGCTCGACACGCGAGGCGGGAGGCACGAAGACGCGGTAACCCTTCTCGGTGCGCTCGGCGAGCAGGAAGGGCTCCTCCGGCAGGGTGAAGCCGTAGAGGGGCAGGGCCGTCTTCTCATCCTGCGCGGCCAGCACGCGCGTCTGCTCGGGGGCGAAGCTCCACACCTCGTTGCGGGTGGTGCCCCAGAAGAGCTCGCAGAACAGGCCGTCGTGCTTCGCCTCGGTGCTCTTCGCCTGGGTGCTCATGAGGGACGCAGCATAGGCCCTTCCCGGAGCCTTGGCGCCGTCTTCGGGCGGGCGAGCGTCGTCCGGGGGGCACTTCCGGCCGGGTGGACAGCGGCGGGCCGGGCACGGACGCTCACTCGCCGAGCCCGTCCGCCCGCGGGGGCAGTCCACCCTCCGAGGCCGCGGGAGCGGGGAGGGTGGCCGCCGCGGGGCTCGAGGGGCCCGCGTCGGGCGGGGCCACGGCGGCGGTGCGGGTGAGCCGGATGTGCTGGCGCAGGTCCGCGAGCGCCACCGTCAGCACCACGCCCAGCAGCACGAGGAAGCCCACCGCGTGCACCACCGTCTCCACGCGGGGCGGCACCTTGCGGCGGCTCACCGTCTCGATGAGGACGAAGAGCATCCGTCCCCCGTCCAGCGAGGGCAGGGGCAACAGGTGGAAGAGGGCGAGCGCCATGGAGAGACTCACCACCACGCGCAGGAAGGAGCCCCACCCACTGCCCGCCGCGCCCGAGGACTGCTTCACCAGGCCCACGGGGTTCGCGTCCGCCATGCTCCGCCGTCCCTGGAGGAGGCCGCCGAGCATTCGCGAGCCCTCGGTCACCAGGTTGCCCGTGTGCGCCACGGCCTGCAGCAGCGCCTGGCCTGGACCATGGACGCGGTACACGTACTGCTGACTCACCCCGATGCGGCCCTCGCCCCGCTCGTCCGGACGCGGGCGCACTGTCACCGCGCGCGGCTCACCCTGGCGCTCGACGCCCAGCTTCAACTCGCGGCCGGGGTTCTGGGCGATGAGCTCCACGAAGCCGCTCCAGCTGTCCAGCGGCTGGCCGTCCACGCTGACGATCCGGTCCCCCGGCAGCAACTGGGCGCGCGCCGCCTCGGAGCCGGGGTTGATGGTGCCCACCGTGAGGGGCACCACCACATGCGTGCCCGAGGTGTAGAGCGCGAAGAGGACGCCCAGGGAGAACAGCCAGTTGGCCAGCGGCCCCGCCAGCAGCACCAGCAGCCGCTTCGCCGGGCGTTGCGCCGAGAAGTTCGTGGGATCCGCCGCGTCCACCCCCGGCTCGTGGGGGTTCATCCCGTGGATGCGGGTGGAGCCACCGAGCGGGACGGCGCCGAGCACGTACTCGGTGCCGCGGAACTTCCAGGAGAAGACGGCGGGGCCGAACCCGAACGTGTACCGGTCCACCCGGACGCCGAGCAGCCGGGCGGCCACGAGGTGTCCCAGCTCGTGCAGCGCGACGAGCAGGCCGAGGGTGAGGAGGAGGGGGAGGTAGTGCATCCGGGAGTGCCGAGCCTCAGAGCTTCCGCCGCTGGCCCGTCCGCTTGTAGGCCAGGTAGTCGGCGAGGATGGTGCCGTGGTCGAAACACAGCTCCGCGGGCAGGCCATCCACCGGGAAGGCGCGGGCCTCGGCGGCGTCGTCCGAGCCCGTGGGCTCTCCCGAGGCGCGGCAGAGGTAGACGGTGGACGCGGTGTGCTTGCGTGGGTCTCGGGACGGGTCCGAGTAGGTGAAGAACTGCTCCACCACCTCCACGTCCAGGCCGGTCTCCTCCCTGGCCTCGCGGGCGGCGGCGCGATCGAACCGCTCGCCCTCGTCCACGAAGCCGCCGGGCAGGGCCCAACCGAGGGGCGGGTTCTTGCGGCGGATGAGCACGAGGCGCTCCCCTGGCAGCTCGATGATGCAATCCACCGTGGGGAGGGGGTTCTTGTACGTGGCCATGGAGCGGGCAGTCTAGCCGCTGGTCCCGCCATTGCACCCTGCACGTGTGCGCGGGCTGAGCTAGCCTGCACGCCGTGGCCGCCCACCGACTGTTCCGTCCGCTCCTGCTGTCCGCCCTGGCACTCGCCTCTGGCCTGGGCTGCACCAACGCCTACCTCCAGAACGAGGGCCCCTATGTGTTCACAGCCACGGAGGTGATCCGCGACGACTGCGGACTGCTCGCCGCGTCCTCGGTGCAGGACAGCTGGGACTCGGGTGAGCTCATCATCACCGGCGACGTCGTCCGCATGAACTACGAGCTGATGGACATGCAGCTCATCGGTGCGTTCCTCGAGGGCGGCTTGACGGAGGATGATGGCTTCATGCTCGATGGCAGCGTGGCCAACGCGCCGCTGAGCGCGAAGGGGACGCAGTGCACGGTGGATCAGGTGGCGGTGCACCTGGAGGCCACGACCCGGTGTGCCACGCAGTTCGACGGGGTGCTGCGCGTGCGCTACGAGCCGCGAGTCGAGCAGCCCGAGTGCGCCTGCCAGGTGTGGATGCGCTATCAGGCCGTCCAGAACGCCCGGCCCTGCATCCTCCCCGCCCCCGCGCCTTGAGCAGGGACTACGGCCTTCCGAGGAGTGGCACCTTCTTCCAGTGCTGCTCAATCCGTTGCTTGTAGCTCTCGGGAATGGGGAGCCCGGCGCGGAGCGTACTCCACGAATCCAGCGTGGCCTGCACCGCTTGTCTCACGGTCGGGAGGACTTCCTCGTTGCCGAGCTTCAGCTTGCGTGCGAGTCGTTCAAAGCTTTCGAGGGAGACATCCTCGAAGCGCTTGGAGCGGGAGAGATTCAAGGCCAACGTTTCATTGGGCATGTACTGGATGGTTGATACGAGGTCATAGGCGGGCGAGAGCGTGGCGTGGATGCCATCCGGGTACAGGAGGGACCAGTTCTTGTGGTGGGCATCTCCGTTGCCAATGGCGATGATGAAGATGAGCCGGCGAAGGAACTCCTGGAACGCATCGGGTCCAGCCACGTTGAGCAACACGTTCGCGGTCGTCTCGTAATTGTATTTCTTGTACTTCTCGTCCGAGTAGAGCCCCAGCACCTGCGCCATGTCCTCCATATGGACACGCTGGCCGGGTGCCGGGCGGTCGAAGCGGCGGATGGCGAAGGCCATTCCCTCACGGAGTGCGACGCCCTCGGGAAGGCCCTTGAGGTCGGTGACCGCTTCCAGATGGAATTCGGGCACGGTGATGCCAGCGGCGCGTGCCCAGCTCATCATCGAGAATTCGTTCTCGGGGACGAGGTCGTAGCGATTGTCCGGCAGCTTGACGATCCAATCGCCACCCCGGCCACTCGTGGGCAGGGTCATACCCCGGTCCTGGCGCAACATGGAGAACTTGAGCTGCACGCCCGCCAGGGAGAATCGGAGCTGCTCCTGCAGGGGCGCGGCTTCTTCCTCGGCTCCCAGCAGGGGCTCGGAGGCGTCTCCACCCAGTGCACCCGCCGGAGTGATGATGAGCGCGCCGGGAAGGTCCTCACCCAGCCGCGCGATGAGGAAGAACTCCCTTTGGGGGTGCACGCCCAGTTTCTTCGCGATGAGCTCCCGCAGGGGGCCCTCCGGGAGGAGATTCGAGAAGAAGGGCAACAAACGCATCCGGCTCGAACGCCGCCGGGTGAGGTCATCCTCGAAGGCCTGTCCGAGAATGGGCCGCGGATACCTCTGGCGGTACTCCTCGGAGATGACGAACTCCGTATACTCATCCTCCAGGAGGTTCAGCGTCCCGACGTGGACGTCGCCCAGTCTGACATCGAGGATGCCAATCTCCTTGCGCAGGAGTTGCATGTCAGGCCTCGTCCTCGTTGGGGATGAGCAGGGATTGGAGCGGTTTGCGATCCGATTCCAGCCAGCGTGCTTTCGAGTCCAGGAACGTCGCGAGGTGTTGCTCCAGGAGCTTCAGACGGAGGGTCAGGAATCGCAGCCTGTCTCCTTGCTGGAGGGCCTTGAACGCAGGCGGTGAGATGCCATGGCTCCCGAGGACGTCTGGGGAGGCGTGCTCGAGCGCGGCAAGCAATGACTGCCCGGGGGTTTCCGGATGGAACATCCGGTTGGCGAGTCCTTGCATCAAGCTCTTGAGCTGAGCTGACTCGTCATCAGGGCGCAGGCGAGGGGCCTCGGTGAGGATCTGCCCGAGGGCGTTGGAGCCCTGCGTGCCAATGATGGCGGGGACATCCAGGACTTCGCCGGAGTGGAGCTCTCGTGGATGCAGCCCGAGCAACGCGTTGATCTGCAACCTGGTTTCCGCGGTACGGTACTTGAATTCACGCAGGTCGGGTGCCCGGGTGAGGAAGTGGGGGAGCTCGGCGAGCAAGGCTTGGATCGACTCATCCTCGTTCTGCCCGATGACCGTCAGGCTCTTGCGCACCGCGGGAACGAGCTCTCCCCGATGCGCGCCGGTGATGGCACCACGCCAGAACCAGCGTGCAAGCAACTCGCGTGAGCGTGCGGAAGGCTCGGGGTGGAGATGGAAGAAGCGCGCCAGGATGACGAGGGGGTGCTTGTGTGGCAGGAGCTCGACGTGAGGAATTCCCGCATCCCGCTTGAGGAAGACGATGGTCTCGCGCAGGGCGCGTTCCGTTTGACGGAGCGCACCTGGCAGGTCATGGACGCCCTCGAGTTGATGCCACCTGCCTCGGGTGATGTCGAGACCTTGGGTGGCGAGGACGGATCTGCGCAACCATTTCTCTTCGATGGTGCCAAATCTCATCTCCTCCAAGCCGCGGGACAAGGAATGGAGATCCGAGGGATGCTCTAGATGCCGGCCCCCAAGAATCGATTGGAGCACCTCCGCTTCGGAAAGGGTCTTGCTCCTGAAGTTCAGCCGCTCGACGATGACGGGGAGGGTTTCCTGGGCATCGGCTTCGACGATGTACGCCGGTAGCTGGTACTCCCCGAGCAGCTTGCCGAGTCCGACGGCGGTCCTGGTGTGCTCTGCCGGGCCAGGATGACGGCCCAGCCAGCCGAGCAATCGCTCACTGTCCGCCACCACATTCATGGGCAGCCAGTGCGGGGGCGTCGGCCCCCGGCGGGCAGGCCGGACGAGCTCCTTCTGCTCCAGGTCGAAGTAGAGCTCGAAGTCATCGGAGCCCCCTTCACCCTCGAGAGTGGGGTGAAGCAGTACCCCGGCCAGAGCGGTCACACGATGTTGGCCATCCACGACCCACAGGGCTTGAGCAGTCTGGGGCGCGTCCAACTTCACCGGACCGATTTCGATGTGTGCCGCAGGCGCCTCGTGCTGCCAGAAGAGCAGCAGTCCGATGGGATAACCACGGTAGACGCTATCCAGCAGCTCTTGAATCTCCTGGGCCTTCCATTTGAAATGCCGCTGGATTTCGGGGATTCGGATGCTCCCCTGTCGAACGCGGTCCAGCAGCTCCTTGACGCTGAAGGAGGTTGCTCTGGGACGTCGCGTGAGGGGCGAGAGAGGTCGCATGGCGGGTGCTTACCGACGAGCCCGAGGGATGTTACCTGACAGGTGGGCCGAACGAGGAGTAAAACTCCTCGGCTCCCTCACCGCTCCAGGTGGGTGATGCCGGCCTCGAGCAGCGCGGCCACGCCTCGCCGGGCCACGTGCACCACCTTGTGCCGGTGGGGCGTGCCCGGCTGTGTGTAGTGGCTGCTCACCTTGTGGTGCAGCTCCGTGGCGCCCCAGACGAGCACCAGGTCTCCCCACTCCAAGTCACTCTGCGCCTTCACCGCCGTGCGCCGCTCGGTGCCGTCCACCATGCGCAGCTCGATGCTCCCGCCGAGCTTGTCCTCCAGCTCCTCGCGCACCGCCGGCGAGCCGCCCACCACCACCACCCGGCGCACCCCATGGCGCCCACACGCCTCCAGGAAGGCCGTCTCCGCGCGCTGGTTGTTCGAGCCTCCGCAGTGCTCACAATGGCTGCGCGGCTCCACCAGCAGCGGCTCCCGGCCGCTCGACTTCGCCACCTGCTGGCACGGCGCCGCCGCGCACACCCGGTAGAAGCGCTCCGCCAACACCTGCTCGGCCTTCGGCAGCTTGGGCTCGCTGATGCGCACCTTGCGCGCGCTCGTGAGCCCCGTCTCCTCCAGCGCGGCCCGGGCCCGGGCGCGTGACTCCCCGGAGGTGATGCCCCGTTCGCCCAGCCACCCGTCGATGTCCTTGTCCGCGCTCACTGCTGCCCGTTCTCCGAGAAGAGATCGCCCTGGATGGGCCCGCCCACCTGCGGGGGTGCACTGAGTCCCAGCGCCTCCCGCACCGGCCCGAAGCTGCGGCGGTGGATGGGCAGCACGCCCTTCTCCCGGATGCACTGCACGTGCTCGGCCGTCGGGTAGCCCTTGTGATCCGCGAGCCCATATCCCGGGTACTGCACGTCCAACTCCCGCATCAGCCGGTCCCGCGTCGTCTTCGCCAGCACCGATGCCGCGGCGATGCTCAGCGAGAGCGAGTCTCCCTTGATGATGCCGCGCTGGGGCAGGGTGCACTCGGGAATCGTGAAGGCGTCCAGCAGCACGTAGTCCGGCTGAGTCCCCAGCCCCTGCACCGCCCGGTGCATGGCCAGCAGACTCGCTCGCCGGATGTTGAGCCGGTCGATCTCCTCCGAGTCCGCCTGACCCACCGCCCACGCCACCGCGCCCCGCTTGATGGCCTCGGCCAGCTCGTCGCGGCGCGCCTCGTCGGCGATCTTCTTCGAGTCGTCCAGCCCCTCCAGCTTCCAGCCCCGGGGCAGGATGGCCGCCGCGGCGACGACCGGGCCGGCGAGCGGTCCCCTGCCTGCCTCGTCCACCCCGGCGATGTGCGTGTGGCCCTGCTCCCACAGCTCGCTCTCGAAGCGCAGCAGGTGGCGCAGGCGCTGGCCCTCGGCACGGTTCTTCCCCTTCAGGCCTCGAATGCGGCGGGCGAGTGCCTTCGCCCCCTGGCGCGGATCCGCTTCCAGCGCCTCCAGCAGGCCCGTGGGCACGGAGCGGGACTGGGTCACGAAGCGCTCGGTCAGCTCCGTCAGGGAGCACCGGAGGAGGTCTTCCACACTCGACATGGCGTCCTCAACCTAGCGAGTCGGGACGCGCGGGACAAACGCCGAGTGAGGAAGCAGCCGCCCGGAGGGGCTTACGGGTTGAGCTGGAGCTGTACCGAGGTGGGCTCGGGGTGGCAGTGGCACTCGTCGCACGTCCAGGCCACCTCGGCCGGGGCGCTCACCTTGGAGCCGGCGGTGGCCGTCAGCCGCACCGTGCCCTCGCCGATGTCCTCGTTCACCGCCGTGGTGACTCCCCGGTCTCCCGTCGTCCCGGTGATGGTGCGACCCGTGACCACGTGGGTGGCCGTGACGAGGGCGTCCGGTACCGGAGTACCCTGTGCGTTCACCACCTCCACCCGCAGCGTGATGAGTTTCTCGGTGCAGGGGTCCCCCTGCCGGTTCACCCGCAGGCCCCCGTCACACGAGACGAGGGACGCGAGTCCCAGCAGAAGCAGCAGTTGGCGTGCCCGAAGCATGCGGAGGGATTGCGCACGGCCCCTGCAAGCGGCAACGCCGGATGTCAGCTGGTGGGCGGAAGACGGCCCCGCGCGAAGCGGGAAGCCTCCGTATCCGGGTACCGGTCAACGATGTACCGGTACACGTCCTCGGCGCGCGTCTGCTCCTGCATGCGCTCGCCCAGCACGCGGGCCAACAGGACGAGGGCGCGCGGGGCCAGCGGATCCTCCGGCGCCGAGTCCGCCACGGACTCCAGCGCCCGCACCGCCAGGGCGTTGTCCCCCTGCGCCGCCGAGGCCTGCCCGACGAAGAGGTGCACCGCCGGAGGAATGCGGGCCTTCGGCAGGAAGCCCAGCGCGGTGTAGAGCGCGAGCGCCTGGGGGATGTCGCGGGCCTGGACCGCCGTGGAGAGCTCCTGCAACCGGGCCTCGGGGGAGGGGGCCGCGGCTTCCGCCGGGCTGGGGGCCTGGAGCGCGGTGGGGTCCACGCGCAACGTGGTCCTCGGCGTGGCCTCCGCTGGCAGCACCGGGGTGAGGTAGTCGCTCGGCGCACCGTACCCGAGGGCATCTCCGCGCGTGTGGATGAGCAGCCCGAGCACCCGCGCCATCGTGAAGACGACCAGGCACTCGAGCACCTGGGCGAGCCAGCGCGAGATGACGAGCTCGAAGGGGAGCTCCCGCAGGCTGGAGCTGACGGAGCGGACGGCGAGGTAGACGAGGCCCAGGGCGAACAGGGTGACCACGGCCACCGCGTAGTCCCGTCCGAGGCGGAGCATGCCCCTCACGGCCGGCAGCGGGTTGAGCGTGTCCAGGAGGCTGTTGCTCGTCACCGCCATCATCAGCGCCATGGGCAGCCAGGCGAGGCTGGTGAGCCCCAGCAGCCACGCGAGGGGATCTCCGAGGAGCCGCTCGGTGGGGAGCGAGTGGAACCTGCCGGTCATGTAGAACATCGAATCGCTCAGCAGGCGATCCACGTACTGGGAGACGTCCCAGCCTCCGGCGAACGCGAGGTAGAGCAGGAAGGTGAGCCACACCACGCTGGTGGCGAGCAGGCCGCGCAGCGCCGGGAGGAGCCAGTCGTTGAAGACGTCGCCGTAGTCCGGGAGGGGCACCTCGTTCTCGCCGCGCACGCTGGCGCGCATGATGGAGAAGAAGGCACCCCAGAAGAGGCCGGCGCCGATCGCCGCGGGGGCCAGCCGCGCCACGATGAGTGTGATCTGCGTCATGAAGTCGACGACGGCCATGACGGCTCCGAGCCCCGCCGCCACCATCAGCCCTTGCCGGGTGAAGGGATAGCGCCACACCTGGCGCAGCCGCTCCGGGAAGGAGGCCAGCTCCGAGCGGTGCAGGAGGATCGTGTCGGCCCGGCCGCCGCACGCGCGGCAGAAGAGGAGATCCACCGTCTGCATGCGCCGGGCTTCCACGCACTCGGGGCAGAGCGGGGCCGCACAGTCGGTACAGCGCCAGCCGGCGGTGGCGGTGGGGTGGCGTTTGCAGCGGGCGAGGCGTCTGGGCGGCATGGCGCTCCTCTGGAGCGGGAGCCTATCCGGTCGGCTGGCGGGGGTGTACGGTGGGGGGCTAGCCAGGCTCCTCCCAGGGGGCGCCCAGCCAGGCCTGATAGGCGGCCTTCTGCGCGTCGGTGGGCTTGTCCACCCGGGCCAGCCATACGGCATCCGCGGGCTTCTGGCCGAGCGTCACCGGCACCTCCACCAGCCGGTCCCGGCGGAACACCGTGAGGCGCACCGTGTCCCCCGGGGACTTGTCCTCGGTACGCGACAGCAGCCCCGCCGCATCCACCCGCCAGCCGTCGAGCGCCACCAGCTCGTCGTCCACGTACAGCCCCGCCTCCTGCGCGGGTGAGCCGTCCAGCACCGTGGCGATGGTGGCGCTGCCCTTGGTGGTGACGCCCAGCCAGCCCTTCGGCTTGGGCTCGCCCTTCACCCGCGGCGGAGGCGAGCCGCCCTTGTCGCTCGAGGACTCGCGCGGACGGAAGCGCACCTCCAGGCCCACGTGCCAGAAGACGGAGTAGTCCAGCTCCTCCGTGCCGCGCACCGCCCGGTCGAAGAAGGCGCCGAGGTCCTTGCCCGCCACCTCCGAGGCCGCCGCCTCCACGCCGTCCTCGGGCACCCCGGACTCGTCGCCGTAGCGCTGCCACAGCAGCCGCATCAGATCATCCAGGCTCCGCGCGTCGTTCGTGGCGCGGCGCAGCTCCAGGTCCAGCAACGCGGCCACCACCTCGCCCTTGAGGTAGTAGGAGATGGCGCTGTTGGGCGAGTGCTCGTCCGGGCGGTAGTGCTTCACCCAGCTCACCAGCGAGGCCTCGGCCAGCGTCTGCGTCTTGCGGCCCGGCGTGGCGTGCAGCGCGGAGAGCGTCTCGCCCAGGCGCGTGAGGTAGCGGCCGTCGCTCATCAACCCCGCGCGCAGCACGAAGACATTGTCGTAGTAGGACGTGCCCCCCTCGAAGGCCCACAGCAGCGAGGTGTAGTTCTCCTGCGAGTAGTCGAAGGGCACCAGCGCCCGCGGCTTCACCCGCTTGATGTTCCACAGGTGGAAGTACTCGTGGGCCGCCAGCGTGAGGAAGTCCTCCCAGCCCCGCGCGTTCTGCAGCCCCGCGCGCGGGAAGAGCAGCGACGTGGACGCCTTGTGCTCCAGCCCTCCGCGGCCCTTGTCCGTGAGGTAGACGAGGAAGAGGTAGCGCCGCATGGGCAGGCCGCCATACATCCTCGCCTGCGCCTCGACGATGCGCTGCAGGTCCGAGCACAGCCGGCTCGCGTCCGGCACCGAGTCTCCCCACACCACCACCTCGTGCAGCACGCCCGCGGCGGTGAAGGTGTGCGGCGTGTGGGGCCCCACCTCGAAGGGGCTGTCCACCAGCTCGTCGTAGTCCCTCGCGACGAAGGCCTCGCCCCGGCGCTCCAGCGCGGCGAAGGCCCTCCAGCCCGCGGGGGCATCCACGGTGACGAGGTGCTCCTGGCCGCGCGTGGCCTCGGTGTAGAGGAAGAGGGTGGCGCCGTTGAAGTAGCCGTGGGTGCCGTCCAGGTGGCTGGTGCGCACGGTGAGCTCGTTGGCGTAGACGCGGTAGCGCAGCGTCACCGCGTGCCCCCGGGCCTGGACGCGCCAGGTGCGCTTGTCCACGCGCCGCACCGCGAGGGGCGCGCCTCCCGGGCCCATGGCACTCAGGTCCTGCACGTGCCGGGCGAACTCGCGCACCAGGTAGCTGCCCGGAGTCCACACCGGCAGCAGGGCCTCGAGCACCTCCGGGCCCGCGGGGAAGGTCGCCTCCACCTCGAAGAGGTGCGAGTGCGGACGGAGCATCGAGACGCGATAGTGGACCGCTTCCGGCATTCCGGGCCCTCCAGGGGGCGAGAGGGGGACAGCATCGCCAGGGGACGGGCCCAGCCGCCCCCCGGCTTACAGGCTACTTCGCGCGCACGAGGATGGCTCCGAAGAATCCATCCGTGCCGTGCAGGTGCGGGGCGAGCCGCAGGTAGGGCCCCGGGCCCACCTTCGCGCCCAGCTCCGGCCCGAGCTGCTCGGCCACCGGACGCACCGAGTAGTCCGGGTGCCTGGCCAGGAAGTCCTCCACCACCTGCTCGTTCTCCTCGCGCAGCACGCTGCACGTGCCGTAGATGAGCCGGCCTCCCGGCTTCACCATCTGGGAGAAGCGCTCCAGCAGCCGCTTCTGCCGCGCCACGTGGTCCGCGAGCATCTCGGGCGTGAGGCGGTAGCGCGCATCCGGCTTGCGGCGGAAGGTGCCCGTGCCGCTGCACGGCGCGTCCACCAGCACCCGGTCCGCCTTGCCCTGGAGGGGGGCGATGGCCGCGTCGGCCTCGGGGCCCTCGGGGGGGATGACCTGGGTGCGCACGTTGTGCACCCCGGCCCGGCGCGCGCGCTTGCGCAGCTCGTCAATCCGCCACTCCTCCACGTCCAGCGCGTGCAGATCGCCCCGGTTCTTCATCTGCACGGCGAGCTGCAGCGTCTTGCCGCCGGCGCCCGCGCACGCGTCCACCACCTTCGTGGGCGGCGCGTCCACCAGCATGCCGAGCAGCTGGCTGCCCTCGTCCTGCAGCTCGAACCAGCCGTCGCGGAAGGCGTCCAGCGAGAAGGCGTTGGTGCGCGTGTCGAGGATGAGGCCGAGCGGCGACAGCGGGGTGGGGGAGGACTGCACGTCCTGCTGCTCCAGGAGCGTGCGCAGCTGCTCGCGAGGGCCCTTGAAGCCGTTGACGCGGGCGGTGAGGGGGGCGCGCTCGTTCATGGCCTCGGCGGCGCGCTCGGCGTCGTTACCGAAGACGGCGCGGAAGTGCGCGGCGAGGAAGTCCGGCAGCGAGGCGGCGATGGGGAAGCGCTTGTCGCGGGGCAGGGCCTCCAGCGCCCGGGCGGCCTCGGGGAGGGCGGCGAGCACGTCGGCGTCCGAGCCATTCAGCGAGGAGGTGCGGGCCACCGCGTCGATGGGCTCGCCGTGGAGGATGCGCGAGGTGGCCAGGCGCAGCACGTCCTGGCGCGTCTTGTCGAGGCGCGGGAAGCCGCGGTGGGCGCGCTCGAGGAGGAAGTCCACCGTGAGCTGGCGGCGCAGCAGGGCGTACACCCGCTCGGCCACGGCGCGGCGCTCGTTGGAGTAGAGGTTGCGCTTGTGGCGCAGGGTGAAGTCCAGGGCCCGGTCGGCCAGGCGGCCCTCGTGGCGGATGAAGCCGTAGGCCTCGAGGCTGGCCTGGAGGACGAGGTCCTCGCGCAGGGGGCGGGCCGCGCGCGCCGCCTCGGACTCGGAGGAGGGCGGCTGACGTCGGGACTGGGGCGCCCGGGGGGGCGGGCGAGGGTTCTTCTTCATGAAAAGCTCCGGGGGGCCCGGGATGCGGGCCTGCTCTGTCGGCAGGCGAGCGAATCGCATCCCGGGCGCTCAATGACAAGGGTGGAGGCGTTTCGTCGCGTTTCCAGGGCGCCTCCGCCCCCTCCCCCGGCCTGCCGGCTAGCGGCGGCGACGGCGGCGCAGGGCCCCGGCGAGCACCAGCATGCCCGCGGGGAGCAGCGCCATCGCCGGGCCGGTCGAGCAGCCCGGGGCGTTGGGGTCCAACCCCTCCACGTCCTCCGAGCCGCCGGGCAATCCGGGGTTCCCGGTGACGGGGCCCGGGGTGGGGGTCGTGGGCTGGGTGATGGTGCCCGGCTGCTCGGTGGAGGGGGGCGACGCGGGGTCGGTCACCACGGGAGGCGCCTCCGCGGCGGGCGGGAGGTCCTTGGTGAGGGAGAAGCTGTCGATCAGCTGGCCCGAGGGCGTCAGCACCTGGGCGGAGAGGGTGCCCTCCTCCACCTTCACGTCGAGGTAGCCGTGGTTCCGGTCGTTGCGCACCACGGTCCACGAGGGCTTGCTGGTGGCGAAGGGGCGCAGGGACGCGCCACCGCCGCCCACCACGAGGTAGGTGGGGTTGCGCTCGCCCGAGGGGCCCACCGCGTTGCCCTTCATGGGCTGGCTGCGCTCGTAGTGGTGATCGTGCCCGGTGAGGACGAGGTCCACCCCGTACTTCTCGAAGAGGGGGGAGAACTCGCGGCGGATGAGGGGCTGCGAGCCGTGCTCGCCGCTGCTCCAGGGCGGGTAGTGGAGGAAGACGATCTTCCAGGGCGCGTCACTGGCGGCGAGGTCCTGCTCCAGCCACTTGCGCTGCGAGGCCAGCGAGCAGCGGTCCTGCGAGGCCATGCCCAGGGCGCAGTTGGCATCCAGGCCGACGAAGTGCACGTGGCCCCAGTCGAAGGAGTAGAAGTGCTCGCCGCCGGTGGAGCTGGTGGGCAGGTAGAGGTTGTCGAAGTAGGGCTGGGCCCGGTTGGTGACGTACTCGTGGTTGCCCGGGACGGCGACGGAGGGCACCTGCGCGAGCAGGGGGGCCATGGGGACGAAGAGGTTGTTCTGGAACTCGGCCTCGGTGCCCGACTCGTAGGCGTTGTCGCCGAGCATGAGGAAGAGCTCCGGCTCGCGGGCGAGCATGGCGTTGGCCACGGCGCGCTGATCGGCGTTGTTCATGCCGAAGTCGCCCACGGCGGTGAAGTGGACGCCGCGGGTGCCGGGGACAGGAGCGGTGGAGAAGCGCACGGGGTTGGTGCGCGCGCCACAGGCGTCGACGAGGTAGGTGTACTCGGTGCCGGGCTGGAGGCCCGAGAGGACGATGGCGTGGTTGCGGCCAGCGTCCGCGGACTGGGCGGACTGGCCGGTGGAGCCGTGGGTGCCATAGCGCACGGCGGGGACACAGTTGCCATCGAGCCGGAAGGCGATGGTGGCGGTGTCCGGGCCCACGCGCTGGAGGTAGGGCTGGCGGGTCAGGCTCGCTGCGCTGGCGCTGCTCGCGGAGAAGGTGAGCGCCGCGGCCACTGCGCCGAACGCCAGGGAATACAGTCGGTGCATGGTGCCTCCTGTCCGAGCCATTCGGACGGGGAGTGCAACCCTCCACCGTTGGACATCCATCCAATTCTCGACGGCCGCCCGCCTGCCCCTCGGCGGGTGGGCGAGGGGTCGTCGAGCTTGGCGGGGATGGATCTCTCACGCTCGTGGAAATGGGATAGAAGGCCGTTTTACTGATGGGCTACGACATGGCTCCTTCTTCGACCGTCCCACGGAGGTTCAAGCAGTTCCACGTACGTGGGGGAGCGCTGGCTCTATCGGTGCTGATGCTGTTGAGCGCGTGTGCCACGGGAACACCGCCTGGACGAGCACGGGAGTCCTTGAGCGTTCGTGCACAGTTGGCGAACGGGGAGTCGATCGAGGGCGAAGCGGTCTTCATCCACCTGCCCACGGATTTCGAGCCAGTGCGGGTGTCTGATGCGCAGTTCCGTGGCGCCCTGACGGAACTGGTGCTCGACATGCCGCTGAGGGTGGTCACGGACTGCCCTCGGTTGTACGTGGGCCGGAGGCTGGCGCTGGTTTCCGAACCCCTGGTCGGGGATGCGTGGCATTCGGAACTGGCGCGAGCGTACGGGCGCTTTTGCGACCGGCGAGGCAGTCCGGGCGACTGCCTGACGCTGTTCGATGATGGGCCCTCCCTTCAAGCCGATGACAAGCGCAGCATCGCCCTGGCATTGGCCGTGGGTCCAGCCCTGGAGGCACGCGATGCGGAGCTGCGGGCCATGCTCTCCTCCACGCAGTTGTGGACGGCGGTGAGTGTTGCCATCTCGGGTTGGTTGGCGTTGCTGGTGATGCCCGAGCCGGTGTCCAAGGGGGTGGCCGCCGCGTTCGCCATGATGATGTGGGGTTATCTCGGTTGGGAGTTCTTCGATTTGCTCCGGGCTTATGTGCAACTCGCGGAGGACTCGGCCCAAGCCACCACCTTCGAGGAGCTCCGCGAGGCGGGCGCGCGGTTCGGGAAGGTCATCGGCCCCAACAGCGTGCGGATTCTTGTCTTGTTGGGCACGGCGGCGTTGGGCGAGACGGCAGCTCTGCTCTCGAGAGGACCGAAGTTGCCGGGCTTTGGGCAGGCTGCGCGCAGGGTCGAGACCACGACTGGCATGCGGATGATGGAGGCTTCGACCGGGGCTGAGCGGATCATCGTCTCCGTGCCC
The DNA here is from genome assembly GCF_057119385.1 of Archangium sp. Taxonomy (NCBI): domain Bacteria; kingdom Pseudomonadati; phylum Myxococcota; class Myxococcia; order Myxococcales; family Archangiaceae; genus Archangium; species Archangium sp. The sequence continues at coordinate 133,811 of NZ_DBNGVP010000164.1, forward strand.
GAGGGCACGATCCGCGTCGTGCTGCCAGCCAATGCCGTTGCCATGGCGCCCCAGGATGGAAAAGGCGGGCGCTCCAGGCTCATCAGACAGGGCAGGCTGCTCTCCAATGGGCATCGCGCATTCAAGTCCTTCGACGACTTCAAGGACGTCATGGGCTCCGCGGGCAAGGGCAAGCAGTGGCATCACATCGTCGAGAAACACCCACACAACACGGAGAGGTTCGGGGCCGAAGCTCTGCACAATACGGAGAACGTCATTCCCCTGGACGAGGCAATCCACACGAGGATATCCGCCTGGTACTCCTCGAAACCGCAAGGCTGGAGCATGACCGTTCGCGAGTGGATAAGGCAGCAGTCTTATGAGGCGCAGCGGGAGTATGGGATTTCCGTGCTGCGCAGGTTCGGAGTCGTTCCGTGAAGCGTGTTTCGGGAGAGGCTCATGATGACGTGGGGAGCTTGATAGACAAGTACATCGAACTCGCGAAGCTTCATGGGGTGGCGTTGAGCGAGTTCGATCACAAGAAAGCGAATCGCCTGCATTCTCGCATCATGCAAGTGCATCGCGACTTGCTGGTGCTGGGGCCCAATACTCGAAGCAGATTGCTCGAGCTTCTCGAGCATCCCGACATGTCGGTCCGCTCCTGGGCCGCGTCCCAGTCGCTCGATTTCGCTCCTGAGCGTGCGGAACCCGTGCTCGAGCGGATTGCCGCGGAAGGGCCCTTGCCTTTGAACTTGAACGCCGAGACCGTGTTGATGGGCTGGCGTTCGAGATCATCATCTTGATCAGCGAGAAGCGAGGCAGGGGGAGGGGCTGGCCTCAATCCGCCCCTTCGCCCCTGCCCGTTGATGCAATGAAGTCTGTTCAGGGCTTCTTCACATCGTAGGACACGAGTTCCTCCAGCCGCTCGCCGTCCTCCTTCACCTTGCCGATGCCGGGCGCCAGCCAGTACGTGCGCTCCTGGTTGTCCTTGTCCCCACGCTCGCGCTTGATGCGGATGACATTCGTGAAGGTGCCCGCCGGTGTCACCACCGTCTCGTTCACCGCCTCCACGCGCCAGATGTATGTCTTGTCCTTGTCCTCCGTCGTGCCGTCGCCCAGGCGCGTCAGCTCCCGGATGTCCGAGTCGTAGCGCCAACCCACCGGCCGCTCCGTCGCGATGGCCTTCACCGTCGCGGGATTCCAGGTCGTCACCCGCGCCAGGGTCTCCCCCTTGCGGTCCTCCTCGCGCAGGCGTACCACCACCCCGTTCACCTCGAGCTGCCAGGACAGCTCCTCCAGGTGTGGCTGCGTGCTGCGCACCGCGATGGCCCGCATGTTCGTCTCCGGCACCGCCTGCTCTCCCAGCACCTCCACCCGCTTCTCGAAGGTGCCTTTCACCGGATCCGTGATGCGGTACGTCCACGTGGAGCCCGCCGTCAGCGGCCAGAGGCTCGTGAACGGGGCCGGTTGCTCCGGGTCCGTCGTCCCTCCGCCCGTGCCGGGAGGAATGTCCGGCAGGTCCACCGTTCCATCCTGGTTCGTCGTGGACGGCGGCCCCTGGTCTCCCGTGGGCAGGCTTCCACCTTCCCCGCACCCCGCCCAACACATCGCCGCCACCAGTGCGGCCCACCCCCAACGCCTCATCCCCGCTCCTCCCAGAGCCCCTTGTTCGAGGGCATCTCCGACCACCTCAGTCCCCGGATCGGGCTGCCCGCCGGGCGGCTCAGCGCCGACGCGATCATCCCCGGCTCCTTCTCCTCCACCTCGAGCTCCAGCCGCCGCCCGTCGAAGTCCAGCGCGCAGCTGCGCACCAGCACGTTGCGCTCGCCGAGCCGCTGTCTCAGCCACGCCTCCGCGCCCGCCAGGTCATCCGCCTGGGCCGACACCAGCACCCGCTGCTTCTGAAGCACGGGCGCCTTCTCGAAGAAGTCCAGCACCAGCAGCAGCGCGGCGACGAAGGCCGTGCCCACCCCGGCCAGCTCCAGGCTGCCGTGTCCGCACGCCATGCCCAGGCCGATCATCAGGAAGAGGATGGCCGCGTCACGCGGGTCCTTCAGTCCCGAGCGGAAGCGCACGAAGCTGCCCAGGCCCACCAGTCCAAAGGCCTTGGCCGTGCTGTCGCCGATGACGGCGGTGATGACGGCGGCGGCGGTGCACAGCAGCACCTGGGCCTGCATCATCTCCGCCTTGGGCAGCGCCTTGCGCGTCAGCAGGCGCCACGGCCTCAGCGCGAGCACCGTGCCGATGAGCACCGCCGCCATCAGGCGGGGCAACATCACGCCCGCGCCGGGATGGGACACCCCGGAGGTGGCTTCGTGCTGGATGAATCCCGAGAACAGCCCGTCCATTGCCCGTCCTTTCGATTCAGAGCGCCGGCCGAGGGGCGTCATCCCCGGCCCTCCATTGCGAGCTGCGCTCCGAGGGGTGCGCGGCCAGGTGCGAGGCGGCCACGAGGCGGTAGGCGTTGCGCAGCACCGGCAGGCGGCTGGAGGTCAGCTCCAGCGCGCGCAGCACGAGTGCTTCGGCCCGCTCCGTCAGTGGCAGTCCCTCCAGCGAGGACACCACCGTGGCCGGCCAGCGGGACACGAAGGCCTCGCGCAGCCTCCAGGCGCGCGGATCATCCAACCCGTCCAGTGAGTCGAGGGCCTCCTTCGTCAACGGAGCGCCGCGCTCGCGCAGGGCGAAGGCCTCATCGCCGCACAGCCCGGACAGCGAGCGCAGCACCAGCTTCAGGGCCTTGTCCTCCAGCGCCACGCGCAGCTGCCGGGCGAAGGGCGTGTCCAGGCCCTGCACGCTGCGCAGCACCGCCAGCCGGTCATGGCCGACCAGGCTCTCGCGCAGGGCGTCCGCCCGGGCCGAGTCCAGGCCGGTGAGGCTGCGCGCCACGTCCGCGTACAGCCCCCGCCGCACGCCCTGCTCCCGCGCCGCCCAGGCCGGCTCGTCGTCCACCCCGGCCAGTCCGCAGAGCACCTCGCTCAGGCGCCCCTCGCGCAGCGCGTGCTCGCGCAGGGCCCACGCCTCGGGCGAGTCGTTGTGCTTGAGGCCGCCGAGCACGTCCGCGGGTGCGTGGGCGTAGAGGCGCTCGCGCAGGGCCATGGCCTGCGGGGACGGGTTGGAGCCCAGGCTCATGGCCACCTCCTGTGGCACCACCTCCGCCAGCAGCTCGCGCAGGGCCCGGGCCGGCTCGTCGTCCAGGCCCGTGAGGCTGCGCACCGTCAGCCCCGGGAAGCGCTCCACGTAGCCCAGCCGCCGCTGGTGCGCCGGGAAGCCGGGGATGCCGCCCAGCAGCCACACCGCCAGCTGCGGCTCGCGCACCTCCAGCCCGTCCAGCACGCGGAAGAAGTGCTCCTCCACCTCGTCCACCGTCGACGGCACCTGCACCGGCGTGGGGCTCGGCGGCGTCATCCGCTGCGCCGGCAGCTCCCGGCCCTCCAGCCGCGCCACCACCGCCTCCACCAGCCGCTGCTCCAGCACGTGCAGCGGTTGATCATTGTTCTCGATGATCAACCAGCGCGCCGGATCCTTCCGCGCCTGCGCCAGGAAGGCCTCCCGCATCCGCACCGCCAGGCCCGCGCCCGCCAGCCCCTTGCGGCTGTCCGAGTCCGGCACCCGCTCGCCCTTGCTCTTCCCCAGGCGCTTGCGCAGCCGGGCCAGCTCCGGATCCACGTCCACCAGGATGACCAGATCCGGCCACAGCCCCTGCGAGGCCAGCTCACACGCCGGCTCGAGCGCCGAGCCGGGCAACCCGCGCCCGCCGCCGCTCAGCGCCAGCTGCGAGTACAGGTACCGGTCGCTGATGCACACCTCGCCCCGGGCGAGCGCGGGGGCGATGACCTCCTCGAGCTGCTGCGCGTCGCGGGCGAGGTTGAGGAAGAACTCGGTGCGCGGCGACATCTCCAGCAGCTTCGAGTCGCGGGTGAGCTCGCGGATGCGCCGGGCGATGGGCGAGCGCAGCTCTCCTCCCTCGCGCGCGTGCGCCACCCGGTAGCCCAGCCGCCTCAGGCGCTCGGCCAGGAGGTTGGACAGGGTCGTCTTGCCGCTGCCGTCGATGCCTTCGAAGTCGATGAACACGGTTGCTCAGCCCCCCAGAATCCCGTCCGCGACGAAGTCGTGGACCCTCGCCATCCCCTCGGCGAACTTGCTGTACGCCGGCTTCCTCCCGGGGTTGAGCGCCGCCAGCCACTCGGGCAGCTCCTCCCCCAGGTGCTTCACTTCCACGACCACCCGCTCGTCTTGCGCCAGCGGTTCACCCAGCCGCTCCGCGCTCAGCGTCGTCTCGGAGAGCGCCAGCTCCGGCGTAATGCCGTGGAAGCCGATGTCCCGGTCCACCGTCACCCGCCACGCCTGCGAGCACTGGTACACGTGCCGCCGGTACGTCACCGCCAGCACCGGCATGAGGCTCCCTCCGGCGATGAGCGGCAGCAGCCGCACGCCGCCCCGCAGCACATGGCCCAGCTGCGCGCGCGGCACCCACACCCGGCGCTTCTGGGTGAGGCCGTTGCGCTCGCGCTTCACCTCCAGCACCACGCGCTGCACGCCTCCGGCGCCCACGTCCGGCGAGTACTCCTTGGTGCGCACCTTGAGGCAGTCGTTCGGCGTGTCCAGCGAGCGCCGTGCCAGCGGATAGCCCGGCTTGTCGAAGTAGACGGAGGTGATGCTCGTGGGCGGCGACAGGTAGCCGCCCAGCGACGAGGACAGCCGCGAGCACAGCGCGAGCGCCTCGGTCCTGCCCAGCACCAGCTTGAACTCCCGGCGCAGCCTGGTGACTTCTCCTTCCGCGAACTGGAGCATGGTCTCTCTCCGTTCCTAGAAGCGGGTGGCCAGCTGCAGCGAGTACTCGAAGCCCGCGGCCGTGTCCCCGGGACGCAGCGCGTGCTCGGCCTGCAGCTGGGCCTTGAAGTGCTCGGAGTAGAGGACGTTGAAGCCGCCCACGAAGGCGTAGCCGCGGGCCTTCAGCGGGCCGAGCAGCTGCATCATCTCGGCGCCCGCCACCGGCTGCAGCGCGAGGCCCTCCACCAGCCCCAATGGCAGCGTGTAGCTGGCCAGCCCCATCTGCGCGGAGAAGGGCCCCGTGGGCAGGTGCCCGTTGACGTACTCGCCCGTCACCTCCAGACCTCCCAGCTTCAGCACCGCGTCCCCCGCCAGCGCGTACGTGCGCGCGCCCTCGAAGGACTGCGCGAAGTAGGAGCTCGCCCCGAGCGTGAGGACCTTGAAGGGACGCACGGTGGCCCGCAGCGCGGCGTCCTCGCTGGCGCGGATGCCCGTGTCGTCGTCCTTGGTGCCCTGGAAGACGCCGCCGGACACCTTCAGCTTCCACGCCTCCTCGAGGCTCACCTCGCCCATGAGGCCCAGCCGCCGGCCGCCCAGGTGGTGCGTGTCCTCCAGGTAGTCCGCCACCAGCCCGCGGCGGATGACCGGCAGCCGCCACGCGGACTCGAGCTCGCGCGCCAGGAAGGGCGCCTTGAACTGGCCGCCGTAGAGGCGCAGCCGCTTCTGCCCATCGGCCACCCGCACGAAGGCGTCCTTGAGCAGCGACTTGGACGACAGGTCCGCCGTCACCTCCGCCTCCACGTGGGACAGCGACGCGGCCAGGCCCACGCGCGCCGAGGCGATGGAGAGCGAGCGCGCGTACTGCTCGCGCTCGTCCGCGCTCACCCGGGCGAAGACGCGCCCGAAGGGAACGACCCGCAGTCCCCGCTGCTCCTCGTCGTTGGCCGCGGTGCCCTCACCGCCCTCCGAGAGCGGCTCCTCCCACTTCGGCTTCGGCTCCTTCTTCTTCTCCGGCTGGGGGACCTCCACCTGGGCCGGCGTGGGCGTGTCCAGCTCCGGAGTCAGCGCGGCCACCTCCTCGGGCTGGGCCGCCGCGTCCGCCTCGGGCTGCCACGCCTCCGCTTCCGGGGCGGGCTCCGCGGCCCACGCCGGCATGCCCAAAAGGAGGACCGTGGCGAGGAGCCCCCGCCTTTCCTTCTCGAACCTCCGCCGCTCGCCCATGCACTCCTCCCCGCCCGGTCCGTGCGAGAGGTGTGCAACCCGGGTGCCCGGAGGGAGGCTGTCCGCGAGCCGACAACCGCCTCGTCCCCGCGTCGGAAACCCACCGTCACCAGGGCGTTACAGGTCCGTGACAGGGAAGGAATTTTCCACTCGAGGGGGGGTGGAGCGCCTGTCGAAGTTACCGCTCCGGGAGCTGCTTGTTTTCAGTCGCCACGGCGGTGGAGGTGCGATCAGGCAGGACGTGCTTCTGGGTGGATTCGCGTCTCTCACCCAGAAGGTTCCGAGCGGACTTCAGGTGGAGTCGGGTAGACCAAGGCCGTTGCCCTCCCGGCCCCACGGCTCCAACTCCCAGTGGTAGACGTCTACCAGTGAGGTGGGTGGGTGTGGGGTAGAGGGTGTGCATGTATGTCTTGACTGGTAGACGTCTACCAGTGAAGTCCTCGGAGACGGCCTTTCCCCCTCGGGTGAGCCCGACATGCCACGGCCCGGCACACCATGGGTCACCCGACGCCCCGGTCACGCGGAGACGCTTGCCGGGTCTGCTACCCTGCCCACCCTGGAGGTAAAGCACATGAGCGGACTTCCGCGGTCCGCTGTGCATGTCCTCGGAGAAGGGGTGCCATGAAAGTCAAACCGGTGGAGGAAGTGCTGCCTCCAGACGGGGTGGTAGGTGGCTACCGCATCGAGCGCAAGCTGGGCGCCGGGGGCCAGGGCCGGGTGTACCTGGCGTGGCGAGAGGGGCGAGCGTACGCGCTCAAGTTCATCCACCTGGAGCACGTGGGGGACTGGGGCTGGCGCGAGCTCTTCATCCTGCTGAGCCACTCGTTCGCCCACGTGGTGAAGCTGGTGGGCCACCTGAAGTGGCCGGAGGACAGGCCCGAATTCCTGGTACTCGTCATGGAGTACGTGGAGGGCCGCCCGCTGCACCGCTGGGCGCAGGAGGACAACCCCTCGGCGCG